>JAFOIR010000226.1 GCA_017420625.1 Bacillota bacterium | reverse complement strand
TATTCGGAGAAAAGCCTTATTGGTGCGCAAATTTTTGAGGCCTTTTGCATGGACGCATCAAATGAAGTTTATTGTAGATTTGGTGCGAACCGAGACCGCCGGGATGAGATGAACAAAAGAAAAAAGAACGGGGCTGTCGCACTAAGTGCGGCGGCCTTTTTTTAAATCGGATGAAATCCGGCCAGACGGCCGGATTTCTCTTATAAAACAAAGACCCGGGCTTCGAAAAGTCCGGGCTTTATTGTAAAATAATGGTATGCGAACCCCATTACATTTACAGCCCGATTATACGGCATATCGTGGCTATTATCAAATAAAACTTCCACTCGAAATGGAAACCATGATCCCGGCTGATGACCCGGTCCGCCTTCTGAGTGCATTTGTGGAGGGAATGGATCTTTCGGAACTCTATGCCACCTATGACAGAGTCCGGAAAAATCAGGCGACTCCGCGTCAGATGCTTAAGATCATGATCTACGCTGCCATGAACCGTCTGTTTTCCAGCCGTGACATTGAAACAGCCTGCAAAAGAGATATTAACTTCATGTTCCTTTTGGAAGGGATGCCGGCACCGGATCATTCCACCATCGCGAGGTTCATTTCGCTTCATCTGTCTGCCTGTTCCAAAACGGTCCTGGCCAATGTTTCTTCGATACTCCATGACTTGGGAGAGATCTCCGGCAGGACGATATTCATTGATGGAACAAAAATTGAATCCTGCGCGAACAAGTATACCTTTGTCTGGAAAAAGTCCGTCACAAAGCATCAGGCCCGTCTGTTTGGAAAGATCATTGCCTTCATCGAAGAGTGTGAAACGCTGTACGGGATCAGGGCGGTCTACAACGGCAAGGCGACGCTGCATACCATGAAACGGCTCCGCAAAAAGCTCTATCAGATCAAGGATGAAGAGCAGATCACCTTTGTCTATGGAATCGGCCACCGAAAAAGCCAGCTGCAGAAATCCATTGAGACACTGGAAAGGTATATCGACAAGCTGAAAGAGTACACAAAGCATCTTCATATCTGTGGGGAGAGAAATAGTTATTCCAGGACTGATCCGGACGCGACATTCATGCGCCTGAAAGAAGATGCCATGCTGAACGGACAGTTGAAGCCGGCCTATAATCTCCAGCACGGAGTTGACGCCCAATACATCACATGGGTCGACCTGAGCCATTATCCAAACGACGCCCTGACGCTGGTTCCTTTTTTGAAGGACATGGAATCTCATCTTCCCTTCAAATACCGTGAGATCGTCGCAGATGCCGGATATGAAAGTGAAGAAGCGTATGTTTTTCTGGAACAGAACGGACAGAAATCCTATTTGAAACCGCAGAATTATGAGATCTCGAAGACCCGGAAGTACCGTCAGGATATCAGCCGTAGAGAGAACATGAAGTATGATCCTGAGACAGACGAATATATTTGTTCAAACGGAAAGAAACTCCGGCCGATCTATGAACGTCACAACAAGAACCGGAATGGCTACGTCAGTACAGTGACGATCTACGAATGTGAAAGCTGTCAGGGATGTCCTTATAAAGAAAAATGTATCCACGGCAACAACTGTAAGACACCAATGGAGGAACGGAATAAGCGGCTTAACGTCTCCAAAGTGATGAAACAGAAAAGACAGGAAACGCTGGAGCGGATCACGACGGAGTACGGGACACAGCTCAGAATGAACAGAAGCATTCAAGCCGAGGGCAGTTTTGCTGTTGTAAAAGAGGATATGAATTTCCGCCGATATCTTTACCGGGGAAAAGAAAATGTACTGGCCCAGAGTGTCCTTCTGGCCATTGCCTATAACATCAATAAGCTTCATTTTAAGATACAGGGAGGCCGAACAGGTCAGTACCTGACTGAACTGAAAGCTTCATAAGTTTTGACAAGTCTAAACAGAAATTGAAAGAAGGCGCTTGATTGATGAGCGGCTTTAATTCGAGTTCGCCTGTTTCAGTAATTCATCAGAAAATATGTCTGAAATAGGAAAAATCCGGCCGACAGGGCCGGATTTTTACCGATTAGTGAGGGCTGACGCAACATCTATTGCGACAGCCCCTTTTTATCTCAGTGGGGATGCGCACGCGTGCTGATTGGTATTTGATGCCTTACGGCATCCAGCACGCGGCGCGCAAGACTCGCGAGCGAGTCTTGAATTGAAAAAAAGTCCAAAAAGTATATTGACACGATGTCAGAGTATGCATATAATGAATATGCTGACACAGCGTCAATATAATGTGAAGCGATGAGGATTGGAAGATGAGAAAAGTAACACCGGAACAGATCGCCCAAAAAAGGGAAGAGATTATTAATGCCTGTGAGCAGCTCTATCAGACGATGAGCTTCCGGGAGATCACGCTCAAGGAGATTGGAAATATCACCTCTTTTTCCCGGCCCACCATCTACAATTACTTTGAGACCAAGGAAGAGATTTTTCTGGCGCTTTTCCAGAGAGAGTATGACCGCTGGAATGAAGATCTGACCGCTATCCTGGAAGGACATGAGAAGCTGTCGAAAGCAGAGCTTTCAGACCGGATTGCGGCATCTCTTGCAGGAAGAGAACAGCTCTTAAAGCTTCTTTCCATGAACAACTACGATATGGAAGCGAACAGCCGGCAGGAGCTGCTGAATACGTTCAAGCAGTCTTACGGGCGTTCCATGCACCTTATGTGCATGCTGCTGGAGAAGTTCTGCCCGGACATGAGCGTGACAGACATTCATAATTTCATTTATACCTTTTTCCCCTTCATGTTCGGGATTTATCCCTACACGGCCGTCACAGAGAAGCAGAAGGTCGCCATGAAGGAAGCGGGGATTAATTACGTGTACCAAACCGTTTATGAGCTCACCTACAGCTGCCTGATCCGGCTTCTGGGGGAGTAACAGACGGAGAAACATACAACAAGACAAGACAGGAGATGAAATAAGATGGCAAATAAAACATTAGTAGCGGTATTTTCTGCCAGCGGCGTGACAAAACGGGTCGGCGAGGAGATTGCAAGAATCGCCGGCGGCGACTTTTATGAGATCGTCCCGAAGGAGAAGTATACATCGGCAGACCTGGACTGGATGAACAAGAAGAGCCGCAGCAGTGTGGAGATGAATGACCCTTCCGCACGGCCGGAGATCGCAGGAGAGGCTCTCAACATGGCTTCCTACGATACCGTGATTGTGGGCTTCCCGATCTGGTGGGGCGTGGCTCCCCGGATCATTGAGACTTTCCTGGAAAGCTATGATTTTTCCGGCAAGAAGATCGTCCCCTTCTGCACCTCCGGCGGCAGCGGCGTCGGAAGAAGCGACACGGCCCTTCATAAGAACGTGAGCGGTGATGTGAAGTGGGAAAAGGGAAGACAGATCAACCGTCCGAACGAGGCGGAAATCCGCCGGTTCCTGGAAGCGGTACTGTAAGGCTTTGCAAAGAAAGAAGAATGTCTCATGAAATATACAAAACTCGGCAATTCTGATTTGAACGTATCCCGGATCTGCATGGGCTGCATGGGATTCGGAGATTCCAGACGGGGCCAGCACAGCTGGACGCTGGATGAGGAACATTCCCGGGAAATCATAAAGCGCGGACTTGAGCTGGGCGTGAACTTCTACGATACGGCCATCGCCTACCAGAGCGGCACCAGTGAGCAGTATGTAGGCCGGGCTCTCCGGGATTTCGCGAAGCGGGATGATGTGGTGGTAGCCACCAAGTTCCTGCCGAGAACCTAGGAGGAGATTGCACAGGGCATCACCGGGCAGCAGCATATTGAAAACAAGATCAATACGAGCCTGAAGAACCTGGGACTGGACTATGTGGACCTGTACATTTACCACATGTGGGACTGGCAGACACCCATTCACGATATCATGGATGGCTTAAACCGCATCGTGAAGGCCGGAAAGGCCAGTTACATCGGCATTTCCAACTGCTTTGCCTGGCAGATCGCCAAAGCCAATGCCCTGGCGGAACAGGAAGGCTTTGCAAAGTTTGTCTCCATCCAGGGTCATTACAACCTGATCTTCCGGGAGGAGGAGAGGGAAATGGTTCCGTACTGCAGGGAAGAGAATATTGCTCTGACGCCCTACAGCGCCCTGGCTTCCGGCAGGCTCTCGAGACTCCCCGGAGAAGGCGGAACGAAGCGGGCCGAGGAAGATGCCTATGCGAAGTTCAAATACGATGCCACAGCGGACCAGGATAACGTGATCATCGGCCGTGTGGCCGAGCTGGCCGAAAAACGCGGCGTATCCATGACGGAAATTTCGCTGGCCTGGCTTCTGACGAAGGTAACATCGCCGGTGGTGGGGGCGACGAAGTTCCACCACATCGAGGGCGCGGCAAAGGCGGTCGGCCTGGAACTGACGGATGAGGAAACCGCATATCTGGAAGAACCCTACGTGCCCCATCCGCTGGCGGGTGTCATGGCACAGAACAAACCGGCTGCGGCAAAAGAAAAGCACGTATGAGGAGCGCCCATCCGCAAAGCGGATTTCATTGGCGCGACGACTTGGCAGGTGAACGAAGTGCGCGTGCCGTTACAAATCTGAGGAGCGCCCATCCGCAAAGCGGATTTCAT
>JAFOIR010000225.1 GCA_017420625.1 Bacillota bacterium | reverse complement strand
AGTCAGCTTTACCATAGATCCGCCCAGTTGTTCTACTTTGCTCATTGTTTATGTTCCTCCTGCATTAATAGACAAACCTAAATCAATATTATACACGATTTATGTGTTCTGTGTCAATAGTCTCTCTTTACGGTATTCAGCACCGATAAACAGCACAGCACCGACCGTATAACCGTACAGTGTGATGATCGAAAGAAGTGTCGCAATCAGTACAGATACGATCATCTGGACGAGGTCCTGCCGGATCCATGAAAAAGCCAGTGACAGGATGGTGCTGATACCCGTCTGAAGGAGCATGGAAAGCACTGAAATGATTGCAAACGTACCCATGGCTTTCCATTCTCTTCCCCGAAGGATAAAAAACACATAACGGATATTATCGAATCCCATACGTCCCCGGAGAGCGGCGGTGGTAGCCGTACAGCTCTGCAGAAGTACGATCAGTACGACGAGCAGAACGACTGCACCGATCACAACCAGTCCGATGATCGGAATCATGGCAAAGACCGAAAGCGCAAAGATCGAAGCGGCCACTCCGAGCAGAATGACGACCAGCGTCAGGACCGCTCTTGGCCACATACGGATCCCGTGATAGAACACAGTCGAGAAAGACCTGTCTTTCATCAGACTCGGATCAATACTGACCGAGGTCATGACTGCAACGACCAGGATCGCCACTTCTTCCAGAAGAGTCACTACCAGTTCCACCACACCAAATCGGCCGATCTGAGCCATCAGAAGTTCCGGCGATTCCACCGTCAGATCCAGCTGAATAGACTGATAATGCAGGACCATCTGAATAGGCAGATAAACAAGCAGCATCAGCAAAGCATAATCACCGAGACGTGCCTTTACGATCGACAGCGCATAGCGGAAATCTTCCATTCCGGTGAGATATCGTTCTCTCATCTGTTCAAGCATGTGTCTTCAATCCTTCCTTTTTCCTTTGGATCATCTCATCGATCCGGCGAATATATTCTTCCACGCCTTTTACATTCGGAACCCGTTCGATCCGGTTGATATCCGGCGTATAGATTTTGGAGACTCCTCCGGCACCAAAAGCTATGATCGACTGCCGTTCTTCCATGATCTCTATATTGTAAAGACCTTCTTTTCCCGGCAGGGAATAACCTACGTTTTCAAAGTTTCCCGCCATATTCTTCTGACGGTACATATAATAAGGGTACAGACCAAGTTCCGCAGCCGTCTTTGCCGAAAGGGTGATCATTTCATCGATCTGATCTGCCATTTTTTCAGGATCTTCCATCAGCAAACGTTCTCCGTCCCCCACTTCGTTCATCCTTGAAGATCGTTTGACGGCAAGCGTATGGACGGTCAGGTTGTCCGGTTTTAATTCCTTCACCTTATTCAGCGTATGAATAACATCTTCCAAACCTTCTCCGGGAAGTCCCAGAATCAGATCCATGTTGATGATAAACCCGCCGATTTCCCTGGCTAGATGAAAAGCCTCTTCCACCTGCTCTGTCGTATGATGCCGGCCAATCCGATCAAGCGTAGCCTGAACCATCGTCTGCGGATTGATGGAAATCCTTCCTACCCCGGCTTCTTTCAATGCCATGAGTTTTTCACGGGTTATCGTGTCCGGTCTTCCTGCTTCCACCGTCACCTCCAGAAGATCTGACAGATAAAAAGCGTTCTCGCATTCTTCCAGGAGGATCCTCAGCTGCTCTTCGCTTAGTGTAGTCGGTGTACCTCCTCCCATATAAAGAGACCGGATCTTTCCTTCTCCGGGAAGATTTTTGAGCATCTCTCCTCCGGCCCGGATCTCGCGGATCAGCATTTTCAGGTAATCTTCAGAATATTTCCGAAAAGACCGAGCATCTGAGCTGATGAAACTGCAATAGGAACAGCGAGTAGGACAAAAAGGAATGCCCACATAAATGCTGATATCATTTCCGTTCTGAGATGCCATCAGCCTTCGCTCGGAGAAAGCGACTTTCGCTGATAGAGCGGCTTTATCCTCCCGAAGCAGATAATGATCCTTAAGGATCGATACAATTTCATATGGCTGCTTTCCTTCTTCCAGATAGGCATAGGCGATCTTGGAGGGACGAACCCCTGTCAGGATGCCCCAGGGAAGCGGCTTTTTCGAGCCCCACGGTGCCTGAGCCTCTGTCAGAAGACGGAAAATACAGATCTTTGCCAGATTTTTCCATCGTTCTCCCTGAAAATCATCAAAGGGGTCTGTCACAGAAAGCGAAAGAATCTTACGGCCATTCTCATCAAAGAGAAGTCCCGACACGATATCCGGATTTGTTCCTGAAAGAGAAATCCCCGGGCAGCCGTCCTGTTTTTCAGAAAGAACAGTGCACAGGGGAAAGAACTCTCGGACAAGGGTCGACAGCTCATAGAAATGCCGTTCGTCCACACATAAAGAAAACTGTTTCATCAGAAAACCTTATCGCTGTCCAGCAGCAGTGTCACCGGCCCGGACAAATGCACATCGATCTGCATATCCGCCTGGAACAATCCGGAATGGATCTCAACACCGGCATTCTTTTTCGCATAATCCAGAAAAGCATCGTAAATTCGGGCAGCTTCATCGACCGCCGCTCCGCTTGAATAACTGGGTCTTCTTCCGTGGCGGCAGTCACCGTAAAGGGTAAAGTTTGAAACCAGGAACAGCCCCAGACCAAGATCCTTGACGGAAAGATTCATTTTTCCGTTTTCATCTTCAAAAATCCGCATATGAACCAGTTTATCCAGCATATAGTTCATAACTTTTTCACTGTTATCGCCGCTTTCTATCCCGACCATCGCAAGAATTCCTTCTCCCATCTGATCGTAGGGTACTCCATCGGCAGTAAGTGAAACGGAGCTGACCCGCTGTATCACAATTCGCATAAAAACTCCTTAGGTTCGGATGACCTCATATACGCCGGATACCTGGGAAAGCTTGTTTACCAGCTGTTCCAGCTGAGACCGGTCCGAGATCTCCACGCTGATCATAAAGATATTATCGTTGCCGTCCTTGGTTCGTTTACCGGACAGCGCGTGGATATTGATGTCCAGATGACTGATGACGGAGCTGATTTCCATCAGAAGACCTTTCTTATCGGTCGTAATCAGCTGCAGACTGGAGATAAAGGTTCCGCCTTCATTGCTCTTATCAGCCCACTCAGCCTCCAGCAGCCTTTCTCTTTCATCCTGAGGCATGTTCAGGATGTTCGGGCAGTCTGTCCGATGGATCGAAACACCGCGGCCACGGGTAACATAGCCGATGATTTCATCTCCGGGTACCGGATTGCAGCAGCGGGAGAACCGGACTGCCACATCCTGAAGTCCTTTGACGATGATCGCTGATTTGCCCTTATGTACACGGGCTTCCTTGCTTTCCTTGGAAGCTGAAGCCTGCTCACTGATCTGTTGAGCGAGATCCTCGTTGCTGATCTCTCTGGCCTGTTTCTTTTTGTATTCTTCATACAGGCGGTTGACGACCTGGCCTTCTTTGAGACCTCCGAATCCTATCGCTGCGAGTACTGAGTTCCAATCCTTGAACCCATATTTTCTCTGGACGATCTCCATCCATTCCGGTACCAGCAGTTCATGAGCATCCGGCAGCTGCTTCATCCGGATGTAACGCTCGATCAGATCTTTGCCCTTGGTGACGTTCTCCTGTTTCTGTTCTTTACGGAACCACTGGTTGATCTTGTTTCTTGCCTGCGAGGTCTTTGCTATGGAAAGCCAGTCCGCACTGGGTCCGCGTGAATTCTGGGAGGTCATGATCTCGACCTGATCCGCATTTTCAAGCACCGTATCGAGCGGCACGATCCGTCCGTTGACTCTGGCGCCAACCATCTTGTTGCCCACCGCACTGTGGATCTGATAGGCAAAGTCCACTACGGTTGCGCCATAAGGCATGGTGATGACTTCTCCGCCCGGTGTAAAACAGTAAACGTTTTCCTTGAAAAGATTCAGATCATCCTTCAGGGTATCGACGAATTCATGATTGTCCGAAAGATCCTGCTGCCATTCAAGAATCTTCTGCAGCCACTTCATTTTCTCAAGTTCGGACGTATCAGCCGCACCTGTCTTGCCCTCTTTGTATTTCCAGTGCGCGGCAATACCGTATTCCGCTGTCCTGTGCATCTCCCACGTACGAATCTGTACTTCAAAAGGACTGCCTCCCGGTCCCATCAGGGTCGTATGCAGCGACTGATACATATTGGATTTAGGCATGGCGATATAATCTTTGAATCGTCCGGGCATCGGTGTATACATGTCATGGATCACACCGAGAGAGCCATAGCAGTCTTTCACCGTATCTACGATCACGCGGACAGACAGCAGATCATAGATCTGATCGATGGATTTTGTCTTGGTGATCATCTTCTTGTAAATGCTGAAGAAATGCTTGGGTCTTCCGTAAACGGTCGCCTTGATATCCATCTCATCCAGTTTGGATTTAATAGCAGTAACGATATCTTCTATGTACTTTTCACGGGTCGATAGTTTTTCATGGATCAGTTTGGTGAGTTCCTGATACTGCTCCGGTTCCAGATATTTCAGACACAGATCATCCAGTTCAACCTTGATCTTGCTGATACCGAGCCGCTCAGCGATTGGTGCATAGATATCGATCGTTTCGCGTGCTTTTGCTTTCTGTTTGGAAGGTTCTTTATACTCAAGGGTCCGCATGTTGTGGAGACGGTCTGCCAATTTGATCAGGATGACACGGATGTCCTTCGCCATAGCGAGAAACATCTTGCGGTAGTTTTCTGCCTGAATCTCCTGTTTGTCCGTTGTACGATATTTGAGTTGCTTCAGCACGGTAACCCCGTCGACGAGCTCGGCGACTTCATTGCCGAACTGGTCCCGGATTTCCTCAATGGTAACATTAGTATCCTCGACAACATCATGCAGAAGTCCTGCTTCGATCGTTTCCAGATCCAGTTCAAGCTGCGCTAAAATAATAGCCACGTTTAAGGGATGGATGATATAGGGTTCGCCGGATTGGCGCATCTGTCCCTCGTGAGCCTTGGCCGCAAGCTCATAAGCCTTCTGTACTTTACTAAGATCGGTCGCGGGATGATATTTCTGTATCGTCTCGACCAATTGAGTGTATAACGGATCCATGCTTCCTTCCTTTGATCTTTATTGAGTATTCTTATATTATACATAAAAAAAGGGCCTGATTTCAATAGATTCCATGAAATCAGGCCCTTTTCGGCGATTTGTTCAAAGAACTTTCAGTTTTTTACGCTTTTTCGTCGTTCTTTGGAAGATCGTTTTTCTTTCTGATCGGCAGGATGATTTCTTCCGAATCTTCAGAAGCCATCGGCTCAGGCATCAGTTTCCTCATTTTGTAGGCTTTCCTGTCGGGCTCTTCAAAAAGCTCGATCTTTGGCAATTTGTTGATATCGATCGACTTTCTCCTGAGAACATCCTCCAATCTGACCGATCGCTTGAGTTCTTTCATGAGATCCATAGTGACGAAGAATACTTTCATCAAATAGAAGGCGAGCTGCTGTTCATCAAAGCTATGAATCAGCAGAAGATCCAGGAATTTTCTCTGCAAAGGATATCTGGCAGCCGTGATTCCCAGGGCATCATCCATACTGATCTGCAAATAGGAACAGATGCGCACCAGTATTTCAAGGCTGGCACTTTCGCCGTTCTCAATATGCGAAAGATGGGTCACAGAACAGTGACAGGCCCTGGCCAGTGCGTCCTGGGTGATCTGCTTTTCTTTTCGGACATTGCTGATTCTTTTTCCCAGGATCTGGTAGTTAAGTAAGTAATTCGATTGTCGACTCATAGGACAACCCTCCTTATATAGATTTTGTGTAAAAATATAAGGATATTGCCATCGTTGTAAATATACTATCTGTTCAATTTTGCATATTCTTGAACCCGTTCTTCAATACACCCTCATTTTTTTGATCAAGCCAAAGACAAATGTCCTCCATTGGAAAACATTTTCCTCTGACGGACATACCTCAATTAACTTTTTGCCAGCTCCACATGCAGGCGATGTCCTCTCAGACTTGTCCCGTCAATCTCTTCAATCACCGAGGAAGCCAGTGAGGATGGAATTTCCATATAGGTAAAGCTTTCCAGAAGATCGATCCGTCCGATCATCTGATAGGTGATGCCGCATTTCTCTTCCAAGAGTCCAGTCAGATCCTTCACCCGGATTTTCTGTTGTTTGCCCAGGTTAATATACAGTCTTACCATGGACTCCTTGTCTGTCTTTGCCAGATACCTCTTTGGCGTCCTGGACAATTCGTCTGTCTGATCAGAAGGCACATAAAGAGATAAAAGCAGGAGTCCGGCCGCGATCTGTTCTGCCGGATATCCTTCACTTTTCAGCGTCTGGATCTCTTGTTCATATTTCCCGATCCTTCCAAAAGTCAGCTCTTTGGCGTTCTGCGAGTTCTCTTTGAGAATCAGCCGGAGATCTTTGAGGATCCGCTGTTTGCGGGCTTCTTCTATCTCCTGGAGAGTGGGAATCTTCCTTGCTTCTATGTTCGCCCCCGTGAAGGATGCCACCTTTGACAGCCGTTCCAGCTCTTTCGGCGAAACAAACACATAGGATTTTCCACTCTTGCCTGCTCTGGCTGTTCTTCCGGTCCGGTGGACGTAGAGTTCATCGTCTTCCGGCAGATCGTAGTGAACGATCAGTTCAACATCAGAAATATCCAGTCCTCTCGCTGCCACATCCGTTGCGATAAGCAGTTTGATCTCTCTGCCTCTGAAACGCCGCATCACCAGATCCCTTTGCACCTGTTTGAGATCGCCATGCAGTCCTTCCGCTTGAATGCCCTGATCTTTCAATTCTTCCGTCAGATCACTGACACGCTTTTTCGTATTGCAGAAGATGATGGCAGATTTCGGATCCTCGACCTTCAAAAGCCGCAGAAGAGCCTCTGTCTTCTGACCGGGTCTGAGTTCATAATAATACTGTTTGACCTGATCAACAGTCATGGAGTTTTCTTCACCTATGTGAATACGGCTTGGGTCTTCCATATACTGTTTGGCCAGTTTTTCTACTTCTTCCGGCATTGTAGCGGAAAAAAGCACAGTCTGTCTGGGAACCGGCAGCTGGGCAAGGATCAGATCGATATCATCCTTGAAACCCATACTGAACATCTCATCAGCCTCGTCCAGGACCACCATCTGAACCTGCTCCGTCCGAAGCGTATGTCGTCTGACATGATCGATAAAACGGCCAGGCGTCCCGACGATGATCTGAGCTCCCTTTTTCAGGTCATTGATCTGATGAGCGATCGGCTGTCCGCCATATACCGGAACGACCCGGATACCTGATTTATACTTGAGAAGCTTCCGCAGATCTTCCGCCACCTGCATGCACAATTCTCTGGTCGGGCAAAGTACCAGCGCCTGCATTCTTCTGTCATCCGGGTCGATCAGAAGGGTCAGCGGGATACCAAAGGCCGCTGTCTTTCCGGTGCCGGTTTTCGACTGCCCGATCAGATCAAATCCTTTCAGGAGCTTTCCGATACATGCTTCCTGTATCGGCGTAGGATTTTCATATCCGAGATCCCTGACTGCCTCCAGAAGATCCTCGTCCAGTCCTAATTCTTCAAATGTCATTTTTATTCGGTGATCTCAACTTTTTCCATGATTTGCGGATTCAGCGGGCGATCAGAATAATCGGTATCGACGGACGCTATCTCGTCGACGACTTCAATTCCTTCCACCACTTTGCCGAAGGCGGCATACTGTCCGTCAAGATGCGGCGCATCCTGATGCATAATAAAGAACTGGGATCCGGCGCTGTTCGGATTGTAGGCTCTTGCCATGGAAATGACACCGCGTTCATGCTTCAGCGGATTGGGCACACCGTTTGCATCAAATTCACCCTTGATATGATAGCCTGGGCCGCCCATTCCGGTCCCTTCCGGGCATCCTCCCTGAATCATGAATCCGCTGATAACGCGATGAAAGCAAAGTCCGTTATAGAATCCTTTATTGACCAGATCGATAAAATTCTGTACTGTGATTGGTGCGATCTCGGGATAAAGCTCCAGCTTGATCTGTTTTCCGTTCTGCATCGTAATGGTAACCATTGCTGTACCTCCAAATAAATTGATAATCGACATATTTTACCACATCAGAGCCCTTTTGGGAAGAGGAAATACAAGGCTTCATCATAAATCCCTCCCCTTCCGTTTTCTCAAAAAAGCATTGACAATCATCCTGACGGGATTCACAATATATGAGAACGACTGCCTTTTGGAGGACCCTGCTTCATGGAAAGAAAATACACCGATCGCAAAGATATCCTGCTGATCGTAAGCCTGCTGATCACAGCAGGCTTGTTGTACGTGCTGTTTTCCAGAAAGCAGGCAGGAACGAGCTGTGAAATCATTCTGGATGGGAAAACAATCACCTCTGTATCGTTGATGGAAGACCGCATTTTCTCTTTAGATGAGGTACCTCAGGTCCAGCTGGAAATAAAAGAAGGCAGGATCCGTTTTCTTTCATCCGACTGTCCGGATCAAACCTGTGTAAGAAGCGGCTTTATTTCTCGTCCCGGTGAATATGCGGTCTGTCTGCCCCACCGACTGATGATCCGGATACCGGAAAATGACAGGAGTAAAAACCCTGATGCTGTGACCGGGAGGGCTATGCCATGAAAACAAAGACCCTTACCCGCACAGCTTTGCTTTTTGCTCTGTCCATTGTTATGGCGTATCTGGAACATCTGATTCCGCCGCTGCCTTTCACACCGCCCGGTGTCAAGCTTGGACTTAGTAATATCATCACCATGTATACGCTTTTCTTCATCGGTATTCCTCAGGCTCTGATCATCGCTATTTTGAAAGCCGGCTTTGTTCTGCTGACCAGAGGAACGATCGCTGCCATATTGTCTTTGCTCGGAGGGCTTGCCTCTGTCCTGATCATGGCATTGCTTTCTCTTCCTGGAAGAAAAGACGATTCCAAAAAACTGACCTATCTCTTTCTGAGTATCAGTGGCGCGATCTTCCACAATCTCGGTCAGCTGATCGGTGTTTACTTCATGATCTCTCACAGTTTTCTGACTTATGTTCCGGTTCTGATCATCAGCGGGATCCTTATGGGGCTGATCACCGGCAGTCTTCTCTATCTGCTGCTTCCGGCGCTTCATCATTCTTTCGGGATCGGTCGGAAAGGAGGTGCCTGATGCGTAAGAAACTGCTTTCTCTTTTTCTGATCTTTGTCTTAATGACAACCACGACCGCCTGTCAGACTGCACCGAAAATTCACACTGAGCAGTTTTTCGATCTCTTCGACACTTTTTCCACTTTTACCTGCTATGATCTTTCGGACGAAGATTTCACCACGACAAAAGACGGGCACAGCCTTCTTCTCGCTTTCCATCAGGAAACAGACATCTACCACACTTATGAAGGCACGGTAAATCTGAAAACACTCAATGATGCCGCCGGCAAAACTTCACTTATCCTTTCATCACGTCTTGTTGATTTTCTCTCCTTCTGTAAAGAAGCCTATGAAATATCCGATGGTAAAGTCAATGTCATGCTTGGCAGCGTAACTCGTCTGTGGCATGATGCCCGTGAAGAAAATAAGCTGCCGGAAGAGGAAGCACTGAAAGAAGCCTCTCTTCATACCGATATTACCCTGCTCGAAGTAAATCGGGAAAACAACACTGCCATGATTACCGATCCTGAGGCATCCATCGATGTTGGGGCTCTGGCCAAGGGATATGGCGGAAAGCTTGCCGCTCAGTATCTGGAAATGATGGGTATCCAAAACTATCTTCTCAGCCTCGGCGGCAACATCATCGCTCACGGTAAGCCTGTTGGTACCGGCAGAGATCACTTTGTCATCGGCCTTCAGGATCCAAACGGCGAGGAAGGTTCCTATCGCGATACGATCGAGCTTACTGATGGCTGCGTCGTTACCAGCGGTGACTATCAGCGCTACTTTGAAGTAGATGGCGTCCGATACCACCATATCATCGATCCTGAAACGCTTTACCCGGCTTGTTATCATCACTCGGTCACGGTTATCTGTGATGACTCAGGAATTGCTGATTTGTATTCGACAATGTTCTTTCTGACCGAAGGGGAACTCACTCAACAGCAGTCTGAATACTATCATGTCACCGTAATCTACGAAGGACAGGTCAAGTAAAGATCCTCAACATCAAAAAGCCACGAGCGATCCAGCATTGAATCGTCGTGGCTTTTTCTGTCTGAAAGATATTATGCTTTTGCTTCTTTCTGAATGGGTTTGAGCTTGGCGCTCTTCCATTTACCGGACTTATACCGGAAGAAGACCAGAATGGTACGAAGCAGCTGATCACAGACCAGTGCGATCCACGCACCTTCCAGACCCCAGTGGAATCCATAGATCATCAGAATCGCAATACCCGGACGCACCAGGAGGACTGTAATAAACGTGATCACAGCTGTCGCCTTGGTATCACCTGCACCGCGCAGACCACCGGCAAGAATGAACTGACTGGACTGCAGCGGCTGCATAAATGCTACCAGTTTAAGAATTCCCGCACCCATATCCACAATCGTCGGATCTTCGTTGTACAGCCAGACGATCTGGCCTCCGAAGAAGAAGAATGCTACACCGATCAGGATCGCTACCGCAAATCCGATCCGCTGAGTCCGGCTGCAGTAAGCTTCTGCCATATCCGGACGCCTTCGTCCGAGGCTCTGCCCTACCAGCGAAGTTGCAGATACGGCAAATGCCTGACCGTTCATGAAGGATAGCGCCTGAATGTTCATACAAACCTGATGTGTCGCGAATGCGATCGTACCAAGTGATGCAACCGTCTTGGCGTAGATGACCATACCGGCACGCATGACCAACTGTTCGATCATAGACGGAATACCGATGTCCACAACTTTCTTCATCTCGGGGAAATCCGGTTTCCAGTTATCTTTTATGGACAGGTGCAGATATCGTTTTCCAAATACAACATAGAACAGCGCATAGACAAACGCGACAAACTGACCTATGATCGTTGCCCAGGAAGCACCTGCGACGCCCATGGCCGGGCACCCCAGATGACCGTAGATCATGACCCAGTTCATAAATACGTTGACGATGTTGGCTGTCATGTTGTAGATCATGGCTGTTCGTGAATCACCGACTCCGCGAAGCGAAGCGGTAATGGTAGAAGTCAGTGCCATGAATACGAAGCCGATCATCTGGATCTGAAGATAATCGACAGCGCCGCGAAGGGATTCCTCATCCGAAGCACCCATGAAGATGACCATCGGCTCGGCAAAGATATACCCAAGGACCGAAGAAAGCAGCGAGAAGAACAGCACCAGCAGAAGAGACTGCCGCATGATGTTGTTAGCTTTCTCCTGTTCACCGGCACCGCGGTAGCGCGCTACCATGGCGGTAGCACCAACGTTCATTGCAATGAACATTGTCATCAGCAGGAATTTGGGCTGCGTCGTAAGTCCCACAGCGGTAAGCGCCCAGGGGCCAAGCCGTCCGACCATCATCAGATCCACCATCGAAGCAAGCTGTGTCAGCATCAGCTCAATGAAGGAAGGCCAGGCGATCTTGACGATATCGCTGTAGAGTGCCTTACTGGAAACGCCATCCGGCAGACGATCTTTTACTTTTTCATGCAGACCATAATCATTGTTCTCGTCACCGAACGGCAGATTGTCCAGCACCGTACGAATGACGCGGGGTCCATCAGAAGCCATTATCGTTACCCCCTATTCATTTTTCTATTAATTTTACCATAATAAAAACCCCCATGCAAGGAGTGAAAAAAACTTGATATATTGTGGCATGTATGGTACAATACCACAATATATTGTGTATTATTGTATATTAATGACCAGTGCATCCGTTTGTCGATGTACTTTAGTTTTATATTGAGGTTATTCGCATGAAAAAGTATTTCAGTTTATTGTTGATCTGCATCCTTTTGATTGGAATTCTCCCCTTCTCTGTCAGGGCAGAAGACGGCGAAAACACAGAAATACCCATTCCGCCAAATAATACTGAGCCAGTAAAATGGACTATTTCACTGAAAGATGATGAAACATATGAGATAGTCGGAATGGAGTCCTTCCGATCTCTGTTGATGAACAAAATCATTCGTTTATCATGCCGAATACCGAAGTTTTCATCACGGCAAGATTTACGGAGATGGAAAAGTTTAAGACCACCTGGCTGAATTATGACGGGACGGTATTCCGTACAAAATATTTCTATATCGATGAAGAACCATACATGAACGATATTCCTACCAAGCCTGCAGACAATCAGTATACTTATGAATTCAGCGGCTGGGATAAAGGAACAAAGACCGGTAACGGAAATGATATGGAATTCAAGCCATCCTTTACTCCAATATCCAGAAAAACCGTATATGTTACCTGGCTGAACGAAGATGGTTCTGAATTCGAAAAGAAGACCTATCTGGAAGGAAATGAAATGCCTTCTCCTTCCGGCACACCTTCGAAAGCTCCTGATGGAACCTATTCATATACCTTCAAGGGTTGGAGCTCAGAAAGGGATGATTCATACGAAAAGATATTCCGGGCGGTATTCACCAGGTCAGAACTTGTCCCCCACTCTATCTATACAAGTGTTGACGGAAGTACCGGAACGCTTTCCGTCAGTCCTAAGGCTGCTTCAGCCGGTACAGTCATTACCCTGACACCTAAACCATTTCCTGGTTATTCCTTTAAGGAATACGAAGTGGTCTCCGGCGATATCACGATCGATAATAACAGTTTTATCATGCCGGATTCGAATGTTACGATCAGGGTTGTGTTTGAGCTGGTTCATTCCTGTCAGATCTCCTTCAATCCAAACGGCGGCAATGGTACGATGAGCGTCAAGAAAGTGGATTCCGGTACGGTTTATTCCTGTCCCAGATGTGCATTTACACCGCCTGCTGGAAAAGAATTCTCCCATTGGAGGATCGCGACCGCCGCTTATAATGTCGGTGAAAGTATTATGGTCACCGAGAATATCACTCTTACGGCGATCTGGAAAGACAGATCGGATTCTTCTTCCGAATCAAATTCTGGTTCCAATTCTGGTTCCAATTCAGGATCCAATCAGAATTCCGGTTCGAATCAAACCGTTACCTATACGGTGACTTTCATGGCTGACAGCAACTTTGTGATTTCTACTGAAATTGTCCCGTGGGGACAGACTGTCAACAAACCTACTGATCCTCTGAGAGATGATGAGATCTTCGTCGGCTGGTATACCGATACTTCCTATCTGAAAGCATTCAGCTTTGATACACCGATCAATTCAAATACCACTCTATATGCCAAATGGGTCAATAAAGCTCCCGCAACGGATGAAAAGGTCGAATACAAAGTCATCGAAGGTGCAGCTCAAAAATGGGAAAATTCAACTGGAGGTGTGCTGGAAGTCCGTGCTCAGCGAAATGAAAATGATGAAACCAGCCTGGATCATTTCGTAAAACTGCAGATCGATGGCAGAGCTTTAATCAGAGGCTTTGACTATACGACCCGTGAAGGCAGTGTCATTGTTACCATTAAACCATATTATATGGAAAGCTTAGGCAACGGTATTCATCGAATCACCTTCGTCTATGATGATGGAAAAGCAGAAACGACTGTTACGGTCACCGGCAATTCAGAGGCTGCTCCCAGTGGTTCAAATTACTCCGGTAATTATTCTCAGGACAATGCTTCCAGCAGCAGTTCGTCCAGCAGCAGTTCGTCTTCGAGTTCGTCCTCCAGCAGTTCATCTTCCAGTTCTTCGAGTTCATCCAGTTCATCCTCCAGCAACTCTTCCGGTTCTAATTCCAATCCTTCCACTGGTGATGTCTTTGGCAATCCCTTCCTGTGGTTTGGGGGAATGGCACTGGTCATGTTCTTCCTGAAACTGTTCATTGATTTCCGCAGGAAACGTATACAGGAAGCAGAAGCGATGAAAACCGGTAAATTCTGATATTAATCAAAAAATCGCTCTTCTCATTGAGGGGAGCGATTTTTTATGGTCAAAATATGCGTATTTATCTTGGATCATTCATATCTCAGTGCGTCGATCGGATTCAGATTCGCAGCTTTCACTGAAGGCAGCAGACCGAAGACAACACCAATTACCATGGAGAAGGCAACTGCGATAATAACGGCCGGCAGGCTGATGACGGAAATCGTTCCATTGAGTGAAGCGATAAACTTTGCCAGCACCAGTCCAAGACCAATACCCAGCAATCCACCCAGACTTGTTAATACCGCTGCCTCTGTCAAGAACTGCCAGAGAATGCGGCTCTTTTTGGCGCCGATCGCCTTTTTCAGACCAATCTCACGGGTACGCTCAGTAACAGATACCAACATAATATTCATAACGCCGATACCGCCGACCAGAAGAGAAATACTGGCGATCCATACCAACATCTGGTTTGTGGAATTAGACAAATCCTGCAGTTGTTTTGCCTGTTCAAGAAGATCTTCACTGCGATACTGGAAACTATTGCTGGCATCTCCTGCCATGCCTCCGCCTTCCATAACAACTTCTTCTGTCTCTATCTCATTTTCCGCAGGGTTCTGTCCACTCGTATCTTCTGAAGAAAGACCAGCGTTGGTATTGAGGATTTCAGCAGTTTTACGACCAGCCTGCGTCATATCATCCGTAGAGACTGCCCTGACGGCCACCTGCTGAGGTTCATCAAATTGATAGAGAATCGGCCAGCAGGCATCCGGTACCAGTACCAACCCAGCATTTTCCGTATCCATGTAGGTGTAATAATCCTCCATGGTCTTAATGACAGGCTGGAATGAATCCATAAGTCCGATGATTCCAACAATGACGAATGGTTCCTGTTTGATCTCAATGGTTTGCCCGATCGGATCATCCCCCTCAAAGAGCGTATCTGCAGTAACCTGATCGATCATGGCAACTTTTCTGGCTAGTCTGTAATCTGTCGGTGAAAAGCCACGTCCTTTTTCGATCCTATATCCGAAAACAGAAAGATAGGATGTGTCGATTCCTGCTACTTTACCTCCGGATAACGTTTTTTCAACATGATAGACCGTATTGTATTCCTGCTTTTGGTGATAAAGAGTAACCGCACTGACTTCTTCCAACTCCATGATCTGCTCTTTAATTTCCTGAGTGATTACAGGAATAGAAGAAGGCAACTGTTCATAAGTCGGATCGATGGGATAATTTCCCCGATAGAGCTGAATCCTGACCGTATTCGTTCCTGAACCGATCAGATTACGTTTGATTTGTTCATTCGTTCCCTGGATCGTCGATACGATTGCGATGATGGCAGCAATACCAATAATAATACCGAGCATTGTAAGGAAGGAACGCATCTTGTGGGACCAGATGCCCTGGAAGGAAAGACGTATATTTTCTAACATGTCTTCACCTCCTTAGTAATACATTCCGTAGCCTTCAGCAGGCTTCGTCTGCATTCCTTCAGAAACGCCATAGGGAAAGGCAATAAAATCGTCCTGTGTCAGACCTTCACGGATCTCTGTGTAATAACCATAGAGACTTCCGCCTTTAACGACTACCTGCTTCACCAGCAGTCCGTCCTCACCCTTTTTCATAACGTAGGACTCACCGTTTTCCGTCCGAATGTACATGTTGGGAATATAGAAAGCATCTGCATCTATTTCTGCTTCTGCAAGAATCATGATATCGACGCCTTCTCCGTTCATCAGCTGAATGTTTTCTCCCGGCTCTTGATCGACACGAGCGGTGAACTCATAATAGGAAGCATTGGGATTGCCTCCGTAGTAATTATTCGATGAACTGGGATAATCAGAAACCTTAACGATCGTTCCGGAATACTGCATTCCGCTCATCCAGGAATTGATGAGAATGTTCTGGCCATATTTTGCTTTTTCGATCTGCAGTTCACTCATGGTTCCGGTAACAAAGTACCCTTCTTCAGCCGATAAAACAATATATGGCTGTCCCATCAGCTGTTCAGGATCGCCTATACTCTTCACAAAGCCATTTACCTGTGAACGTACAGTCAACGATTCAAACTGTTTCTGGGCTTTCTGATATTCGATCTTGGCGAGTTTCAAATCAACAGCTGCTGCAATATATTTGGATTCTTTTTCTCTCAGAATCTTTACGATCTCATCATAGGAATAACCAGGATCATAAATTGGTTCCGGCTCGGGCTCAATGATTTCTGAGCTCTCTTCTTCAGGCTCAGATATCTCACTGCTCTCTTCAGATGGTTCCGGCTCGGGTTCAGGTTCCGGTTCAGGTGCTGGTTCTGTCGAAGTGATAATAAACAAACCACCTTGAGTCAGCTGAAAAGCTGCTGTCATTCCCTCTGTTCTGACTGACCCGCTGAAAGAGGATGCATCACCGACTCCGTTGATTCGCATATCTTCCATCTCCGTACCATAGGGCATCGGATAATAAATCGTGATACTGCCGGGAAGTTTCAGTTGATATACCGTTAATACGCTGACCGTTGACCGGATCTGCTGGACTGTAACTTTCAGCGTAAAGATTCTTCCTTCTTCAAGCGGCTCTACAGCCGTTAAGTCGGCTACAACCGCATATAATTCCTGACCGGATATCCTCTGCTTTTCTTTCTCTTCTTCCGAAGCATTCTCATCCACAGTTTGAGGTTTTCTTATCGAGAACCGAACAACTTTTCCACGAACCTTTTCGAATTCTTCCGCGGACAGATCAGTTGCCCCTTCAAGGACGACTGCCTGCAGCGGATCTTCCATCGTTCCGGTTCCGCCTGTTATGATGACAGCACCGGGTTCCAGGTCCTTATCCGGCTGTGTGGGATCTGTTGTAGGTTCCGGTTCCACGGGCACAAGCGGATCAGAATCTTCAGATCCGGAGTCTTCTGGTTGAGAATCTTCAGATCCGGAGTCTTCTGGTTGAGAATCTTCAGATCCGGAGTCCTCTGGTTGAGAGTCTTCAGGCCTGGAATCCTCTGGTTGTGACATTTCAGGATCCGTCGCAGGATCCGTTGGGGGATCTGTCGTGGGATCCGTTGTGGGGTCCGTCGTAGGATCTGTTGTCGGATCTGTTGTGGGATCTGTTGTCGGATCTGTTGTAGGATCTGTCGTTGGATCTGTTGTCGGATCTGTTGTAGGATCCGTTGTCGGATCTGTCGTTGGATCTGTCGTTGGATCTGTTGTCGGATCCGTCGTAGGATCTGTCGTTGGATCTGTTGTTGGGTCCGTCGTCGGATCTGTTGTTGGGTCCGTCGTCGGATCTGTTGTAGGATCTGTTGTTGGATCTGATGTCGGATCCTGATTTCCATCTGTCCCTTCACCGGAATCGATGCGGGAAATATAGGAAGGTACCCATGCTTTCCACTTTTCAATTTCCTGCATCAGCAGTTCCTGTGCCAGTTCCTGAGACTGAATACTGAGCTTCTGGCGTTCCAGGTTCAGTTCCAGAAGTGTGGTATCATAGCTGATGATTGGATCTCCGACTTTGACCGGATCACCCTCCGAGACATATACCTTTGTTACCGGCGTCGTACCATCCAGATAAATGTTTTGGATCATACCTGTCTGAACATTGCCAAATGTACTCTGCTGATCATTCCAGTTCTGGGTAGAGATCATGTTGACAGGATAGACTTCGGCCTCTCCTTTGCTGCGATGAGCCATGATGTATTTCACAGAACCAAAAGCGATCGCACCAATCAGGATCAGAGAGATTGCAGTAATCAGTATTTTCTTTTTCATTCGCTCTCCCCCATAGCGGCTTCAAAGCCTTTTCCTGCTCGCTCTTCCAGAATCTTTCCATCACGAAGCATAACGATTCTTTCCGCACATTCAGCCACTTCCTCCTCGTGCGTGATCATAATGATCGTTGCTCCTTCTTTATGAAGTTCTGAGAAAAGCTTCATAATCTGCTTGCCGGCCTTGGTATCCAGCGCACCGGTAGGCTCATCGGCCAGAAGGATCTTGGGGTCACCCACCATAGCCCGGGCAATGGCAACCCGCTGCTGCTGTCCACCGGAAAGCTGATTGGGACGAAAAGTGATTCTATTGCCAAGTCCGACTCTTTCCAGTGCTTTTTTAGCTCGCTCTTCACGTTCTTTCTTGGAAACCCCGCCATAGATCAAAGGCAGTGCAACGTTGGAAAGCGCAGACTCTTTAGGCAAAAGGTTAAATTGCTGAAAGACAAATCCGATCGTACGATTGCGGATCTCAGCCAGATCATTTTCTTTCCGGCCTTTCATATTCTCCCCATTCAGGTAATACTCTCCGCTGGTAGGGATATCCAAAAGACCAATGATATTCATCAGGGTAGTCTTTCCGCTTCCGGACGGTCCCATGATCGCTACATATTCACCCGGTTTGACATGCAGATGAATATCCGACAGGACCGGTACTTCCAACTTGCCCTGCATATAATTCTTCGTAATATTCTCAAGCTTTACCATAACCGGAACCTCACTGAGCAATGATTGCCGGAGCGCCTTCTGTCACACTCTCATCCGGCCATGCTATCGCATCATCCTGACTAAGGCCATCTGTCACCTGGTACATACCAGTTTCCGGATCGATTTCACCTACCGTGACCTTACGCTTGCTGATTTTTCCATTTTTGACTACCCAGCAGTATGCCTGTACAGGATCATCGTCGTCATAGAAAAAGTATCCGTCCCAAAGCCAGACACCCTCTGTATGGGCCGGTTCCATTATCTCTCCACCCATCTCAATATAGACATGCTGTCCCATCAGCAGCCCGTCATAGCTGTCAAGCTGTACATAGAATGGATATTTGGATGTCTGGAGCATCGGATCTCCGCCTTCATAGTAATAATTCTGGTTCTGACTGTTCTCTGGATTAGCCGTATCGATCTCTTCGATCATACCCGTCCAGGTCTGGTTTTCATCAACACGAGAACGGATCGTTACAGGTGTGCCGACGCTGATCTGATAGACATTCTGCTCATTGATCAGACCTTTGATCCGGTATTGTCCGTCTGCAATGATCGTCATAAAGCTGTTGTTATTCGTGTTGCCGCCGTAATAATCATTATTCTGGGACTGATTCTCATTGATGGAACGAATGATGCCGTCGATCGGAGAAACAACAATTGCCTGGTCGATGGATTTCTGGTTTTTCTCGATCTCCATTTTTTTAACATCACGATCGTATTCAGTCTGCTTCAGATTGACTTCGGCTTCCTGAATCTGTATCGTATACTGCAGCAGCGTATCGCCCCAGGCATCCTCTGCCTGTTCTTTCAGTTCTTCGATCTGCTGCTGTTGGGTAATAATACTGTTCTCGATCTTCTCAAGCTCCAGTTTTCCCTGCTCGATTTTCATCAGAACTTCATCCGTATCATACTGAAAAAGCGGATCGCCGGCCTTTATCGCATCGTCGACTTCCACAAAGATTTCTGAAGTAGTACGTCCGGATTCCAGCTGAATCTCAATCGTTTTCTGCGGTTCGACAATGCCTGAAAAACGCTGATTAAGCCCAAGATCCGATGCATTCAGTCCCATGATATCCGAAATACGAACCGCATAGATCTCGCTGCCGTCAGCAACTGGTGCATTCTGACTTTTTCTGTTTTTCTGTATAAAGAAAACACCGATTGCAGCTGCCGCCAATAATACCACAGCTGCAACTGCGCCTATGATGATTGATTTTTTATTTTTCTTTTTTCCCTTGGACATTCTCTGATTTGCCTCCTGGCTGCTCACTATATTTTGTGTATGTGAATGAATAGATACCACATCATATAGACGTATTTTATCATAATCAGGTTTCAAAGTCTATTAAGAAAAGATGATACTTTATAACAAAACTTCTGAAGATTTATGATATTGCGGAGTCTGTTCTTCACACCAAAAATCCATATGCGAAGACCCGGGAACAAAGTCCCGGGTCCTGTAATCCTATGAATATTATGTTGTCAGTCTTCCTGTGATTCTTCAGAAGTTTCTGAGCTTTCACTGTTCTGCGGAGTTCTTGGAACCGTCTGTCCGGGTCCCTGATGCTTGACTTCATCAGAGTAATTCGAATAGGGACGTACCGGTTCAGGGGTCTCCTCTTCAGGCAGCGGCTTATTCATATCGTTTTCAAAGAGGATCTGTACAGCTTCCTGCACATAGGAGGGTCTCATGACCGCAAAGACAACTCCAAGGATCAGACATGCACCCAGTAAAGCTCCCATAATAATGGCAGCTTTCTTCTTCAGTCCGGCTTTCATAACAGCAGATCTCCGGCAGTAATATGGACCAGACGATGCAGCGCACGGGTGCAGAGAATATAGGACAGAAGTCCGTCTTCCTTGGGCTTGCTCGCCTCTACGGCGATAACCCCGTCAAATTCCAGGCCTTTGGCGAAATAGACCGGCATGATGAGAAGCTGTGAATCCGTCGCATCTTTCTCTGTACTGACCAGACGGCAGTCTATCTTGTCTTTGATCAGAGAATGCAGAGTCTTAGCTTCTGCAATTGTCTGGCAAAGGACTGCCACTCGCTCCATACCTGCGCCGACCAGCTCATTTGCCTCTTCGACGATCATGTCACCAAGCTTTAAGGGATTCTGGAATGTCAGATGTTTGACCGGCTCTCCGGAACGATCCACTGCACGCATCTGATTGTCAAACTTCAGCAGATTCCGGGAGTATTCGATGATCTCCTTTGTACTGCGGTAAGAAAGATCCAGTTCATAATACTTGATCTTCTCTCTTTCATCCTTTGACAGCACTCTTTCCCAGTTGTCCATCATGCTGTTGTGTGCCGAGCCTTTGATCTTCTGACGGACATCACCGACGACCGTATAGCTGTCAGCACCCGTCACTGCCCGCAGAACAAAGAATCCGAAGATCGAGATATCCTGCGCTTAATCAATGACAAGATGACGGATCGGGTAGCATCCTTTGCCCTCTAGCTTGGTCTTGATATAAAGAAGTCCGATGAGATCATCTTCTGTCCAGATCTTATCCTCTTTGGCATTGGTAGCCTTGGCATACCAGTCTTCTACCTGAGGAATATCGTAGAGTGTACGAATCTTCTTGATAAAAGCATAGACTTCTTCAAAGTACTGATGCAGCACATCGACCATTTCAAGTTCCAGATCATTAGCAAGATAGAAATCACCCTGTTTCTTTGCTTCATTGATCTTGCCCCTATAGGCAGCTTTGAGCCTTCTGAGCGTATCATTACGGATATCACGTACTCTGGCACGGATCGTGCGTTTGATCTTTTCACAGCGGCGGATATATGGCAGCCTGGTCTGCGTCTTGAAGAACATCTGATTGCGCTCTTCTGCAGACATGACCACCTGGTTCTGGAAAATCAGATCTTCTGTCGCCTTCTGGGCTTCTTCATAATCTTTAAAAGCTTTGTCCAGATCGGCTTTAAAGGTCAGAGAAGACTTGTACTGAGCCTCTCTCAGGAAACTCTTGTCGCGTCCGGTCAGCATACGTTCATAATAATCACGTGTCTTCAGACATTCCTTCTTTGGACGTACCAGACGGGTCGCCAGCTCCTTAACGGTAAACTGGAAGGAAGTATCCTTTTCACCCAGATCCGGAAGAACTTCCGAGATATAGTCCATAAACAGTTCGTTCGGTCCGATGATCAGAACATTGTTGTTCAGCTGCTTACGATAGTTGTAAAGCAAATAGGCGATACGATGAAGGACGATCGTGGTTTTTCCGCAGCCGGCAACACCATTCAGAATGACGTTGTTTTCCAACGGCTCACGGATGATATCATCCTGCTCTTTCTGGATGGTCGAAATGACTTCCTTCAGACGATTTCCGGCGCTGCCGGAAAGTACCATCTGCAGGATATCGTCCTTGATATCGATCTCCGAATCGAACATACCCTTGAGTTCGCCTTTTTTGATAATATACTGGCGGCGATGCTTCAGATCCACTTCTCTGTTTCCGGCGGGTGCACGGAATACCATTTCGCCAAGCCGCTGCTGATAGAACAGCGAAGCTGCTGGTGTACGCCAGTCGAGGATGACCGGTTCACCTTTCCTGGACAGACCGCTCCGTCCGATATAGTAGCAGAATTCCTCATTATCCAGTGTCTTATCCAGATAATCGATCATGCCGAAATAAGGACTGTAATACATCTTGGAAAGCTGCAGAACCCGCTCATAAGTACTTGTATAATAAGCCTCCTTGACGGGATCGGACTGGCTGACCTGAAACCGGTTTTTCAGCTGGACTTCTTCGAATTGGAATTTTCTTCCTTCGACGATCTCCTGCTTCAAAAGGCCCAGATCCTTCAATCTGTCTGACATCTGCTGCTGAATAATTTCCTGCACCTCAGACAGATTCTCGGCTTCTTCCTGAAGGGTGACATCGATCTTGCGTTTCATCTGACTTTCTCCTTGCGTGGTCTTGTTTACTGGTGATAATAGCCTCCGCCGATAAACTCACGGATCAGTGAGGAACGGGGCACAAGTTCTGAGCTGATGCTCAGAAAATAGCTTAAAAAGCGTATTAAGCGTCGTGCTTCATCATAGGTCGGATCATCCGGCTCGATCCGGAAAAGGAGCGGTTCGGCATAGCTTTTCAGAACCGCGAGTTCATACAGATGAGAAGAGTTAAACATCACATCTGCTTCTTCCTGGAACGGGAAGATATTCTTCTCTTCGCCTTTCATCACGGAAGGCCAGCGATCCAAAGTATCTGCAGCAGAATATCCTCTGTGCTGATTGTCCCGGACCATCCGGCGAAGAAGCCGGCTGTCTGTAGTGGGAATACGATTGTGGTCATCGATTCCCAGCATGGTGATCGCGCTGATGTAGATCTTAAAGATCTGGTCGCGTGGAATTCCTTCGCTGACAAGGGAATTCAATCCGTGGATTCCTTCCACGACCAGCACATCCTGATCCATCAGCTGCAGCGTTTCGCCGTTATATTCACGCTCTCCGCTGATAAAGTTATAAGTCGGGAGCGGGATACTCTTTCCTTTAAGAAGCGCCTGCATGTGTTCACTGAACAGCTCCGTATCCAGCGCGGAAATACTTTCAAAATCCTGTTTTCCGTCTGGCCCGAAGGGAACGGTTGCTCTCGGATGGAAATAGTTATCCATGGAGATCATATGCGGCTTCAGTCCTTCTGCTTTCAGCTGAATACACAGCTTCTGTGCAAAGGTCGTCTTGCCTGAAGAAGATGGTCCGGCAACCAGAACCAGCCGCTTCATCGTATCGTCCTTCAGACTCTCAGGACGCCCTGTACGGCTGCGTCCGGAAATCTTGGATGCGATTTCTGCGATATAACCGGCATTCAGCGCTTCGGAAACCTGAATCAGTTCATCGATCCTGCCTTCGCTGATAACGTCGTTCAGCATGCTGACATTTTCCACGCCGGTTTTGCGGCTCCATTCTCTGGCCTGCTGGAAAATGGAAAACAGGTGAGGCTTGGGAACAAATCGCCTCAAATGAACAGGATCATCCGGCGCTGGTGTGCGAACGATGATTCCCTCTTTATATGGAATCAGATCGAAGACGTTTACCCGCGAGATATCCGGATCAAGAAGCGGTCCGTAAAAATAATCATAGTGCCCACCCATCTCATAAAGATTGATGGTGGAGATACTGCGGTAGTGAAGCAGTCTTTGAAGATCCTGTCGCTTCTCTTCACGGAAGATCCGGCCGGCTTCATCAAGACTGTAGTTCTTTTTCGTAAGCTTTACCTTTTCCGTGACCATCCGGCGCATCATTGCTTCGATCTCTTCGATCTGTTCCGGTGTCAGGGTCAGCGGTTCCCCATGCGCGCGGATCTCACTGTACAGATTATAATCCAGCGAATGGAGAATCAGTACGCGTGCCTCCAGTCCCATCTTTTCTCTCACATACTTTCCTGCACACTGCGTATACAGAAAGATCAATGAACGGACATAGGCACGATAGCTTTCATTATCGGACAAAAAAAGATTATCTGGTAACAAGTCTGAACACATCCCTTTCTTCTGCTATCTGTACAATCAGTTCACATCCGGCTTCTGCGGCCATCCGCTCGAGATCTTCTTTCAGCCAGATCGTCGAGAGTCTGTCTGTCAGAAAATGTGAAGCTTCGATGAGTGACAATCCCTGCCTTCCGGCATCATCTGCACGATGATAGCTGATATCTCCCGTAACAAGTACGGTCGCACCGTTTTTGACTGCCAGATCGGCAAAGTCCATACCGCTTCCTGTTATCAAAGCAATGCTTGTATGCAGCCTGTTCTCTGATCCACTCGATTCAGCCAGCCGAACATACGGCAGATCCCATTTTTTCATGATAAGGATACCAAGATCTTTCAGCGAAAGCGGCTCAGGAAGAGAACCGATCCGAAGACAAGCGACTTCGCCGTCTTCACCGACTGCGCGAACTTTCTGAAGACCCAGCATCTGAGCTGCGTGATCGATGTTTCCTCCCGGTACACTGTCAAGGTTCGTATGCGCTGCATATAGACCGATCCTTGCCTCAGCCAGTTCCAGAACTCTTCTTCCGACCGGATCCTTCTCACTTGCATTTTTCAGTGGATGAAAGATCAGCGGATGATGAACCAACAGCAGGTCTGCCTGGAAGCTGATGGCCTGGGAAATCACTTTTTCCGAGGCATCCACCGCCAGCATAAGCTTTCTTACCGGCTTATCCTCTCGTCCGATCAGCAAACCGGAATTGTCGTAGTCTTCCTCAAAATGCAGGGGGGCGATCTTTTCCATATACTGGACGATTTGTCCGGTTGTCAGTACCACTGGTCAATTACCTCACGAATCTTTTCGTTTTCTGTCAATAATTCTTTTTTGCGCAGTTTCAGGTTTTCCCCTTCTTCCGTCATCGACGTCAGCAGAGATTCATTTTTCTGCAGCACTTTTTCCAGATACTGCCGGTACAGACAGTCTTTCCTGCGAAGCAGCGAAAAAGAGAAAAACGAATCTTCTTCCTCTTGAGCTGTCACAGGATCATTCGGGCACACATCAAAGATAAAGTACCATTTCCTGCGATCCTGTACGAGTATCTCATCTCGTATCTTCATCGGCGATCTTCGGATCAGTTCACGGAAAAACGGAAGATCTGACTGAGGTTCCAGGATCATCTGATGAAGCTCATGAATCCCATTTTCAGGATCTGCCCATGCGGTTTCAAGAATCTGTCCCATCAGCATACCGCCCATACCAGCAATGACCACAAGGTCCGCTTCTCCTCTGCCAAAACCATTCATTCCGGACACAAGCCGAAGCTCGATCTTATCAGCAAGACCGGCTTCCAGGATATGGGCTTTGGCTCTTTCCAGAGGTCCTTTTCTGACATCCGAGCAAATGGCTTTTTTCACTATGCCTCTTCGGACCGCTTCGATTCCAAGATATCCATGATCACAGCCGACGTCCAGAAGAGTCTCTCCCTTCTCCATCACGGAGAGGATCGTTTCCAAGCGGTCGGATAGTTTCATGGATTACTCGAGGAAATCCTTCAGCTTCTTGGAACGGGAAGGATGACGCAGTTTACGAAGCGCTTTCGCTTCGATCTGACGAATTCTCTCTCGGGTAACTCCGAACTGCGAACCCACCTCTTCCAGTGTTCTTGCTCTTCCATCGTCCAGGCCGAAACGAAGTCTTAAGACCTGCTGTTCACGATCGGTCAGTGTTGCCAGTACATCCATCAGCTGTTCCTTAAGCAGAGAATAAGCTGCAGCATCAGCCGGTACCATCATCTGAGTATCCGGTATGAAATCGCCAAGATGAGAGTCTTCCTCTTCACCGATAGGCGTCTCCAGCGAAACCGGTTCCTGCGCGATCTTCATGATCTCACGAACCTTGGAGACCGGAACATCCATTTCTTCCGCGATCTCTTCCGGTGTCGCTTCCCGACCATTCTCCTGAAGGAGCTGGCGCTGAACTCTGGAGAGCTTGTTGATCGTCTCAACCATATGAACCGGTATACGGATCGTACGTGCCTGATCTGCGATGGCACGCGTAATAGCCTGACGGATCCACCAGGTTGCATAGGTACTGAATTTATATCCTTTACGGAAATCGAACTTCTCGACAGCTTTGATCAGGCCAAGATTGCCTTCCTGAATCAGATCCAAAAACTGCATGCCACGTCCGACATACCGTTTTGCGATACTGACCACCAGACGAAGGTTTGCTTCAGCCAGTTCCTTCTTCGCCTTCTCATCGCCTTTTTCCATCCGCACTGCCAGCTCCACCTCTTCATCAGCGGTGAGCAGCGGAACCTTACCGATCTCCTTCAGATACATGCGGACAGGATCATCGATCCGGATATTCTCCGGAAGTGTAAGATCCAGGTCTTCCTTGTCATCGGGCACTTCTTCGATCAGTCCGATCACATCGATACCTGCATTCTCCAGATGGTCATATACCTTCTCCACATCTTCAGGCTGGAGATTCAGATCGGTGAATGCATCAACGACCTCCTGGTATTCCAGGACGTTTTTCTTCTTCTGTGCATTCTCGGTCAGATCTTTCAGTCTCTGCTGGAATTTTGCCTGTAATTCTGGTGTCATGTTTTGCCTCCTCAGGAGATATTGATAATAAGAGAGTTAAGTTGTTTTTTCATATCGATCATTCGGACGAGCTCTTCCGGATCTTCCGAAGAAGAAAGATCGGCAATCCGTTTCTGTTTCACGCTTCGAATGGTCTGCGTCAGGAATTTTCCCAGATCTTCACGATCCTTCGGCAGTTCGAACTCATATAGTTTAGCGGCTCTTGTCTGTTCCTCCACGGACGGATACTGACTGCAAAGATCTGCAAGCGAAACGCTTCTGACTGTAGCCAGATGGGAAAGAACATAATCGGCCATCGTATAGTGAAAAGGATCGTCTTTGGAAAAGTCTGTCAGGGAAAGATACGGCCTGATATAGCCATACAGCTCGGGTTTTTTGATCAAAGCACATAAAAGCTGTCCTTCCGCATCGATCCTTTCTTTCAGAATTGCGTTTTCCCGATCCCGTTCCTGCCTTCTTTCGCTTCGGTATTCCAGAAGGCCGGTCGTCGATCGGATCTGTTCGACTTCAGCTGTAAGGGCTTTCTCAGATGTCTTCATCCTGGCAGCCACATCGCGGATATGGAGTTCTCTGTCCAGATCACTCTCAATTTCCGCAAGTCTCTTCGCCATATCATGAACCGTTTTGATCTGTCCTTCAACCTTTGAACCATTCTCCTGCTCCAGGACGAGCATTTCAAAATCGATCGGATCCATAGCGCTTAAGATTGCCTGCTCAAAAGCATCTCTTCCGTTTTCCCTGATCAGTTCATCCGGGTCCTTGGCTCCCGGTACCCTGATCACTTTGACGCGAAGACCTGCTTTTTCAAGGATCGGTATCGCACGCCTTGCAGCATTGGTTCCTGCCCGATCTGAGTCATAACAAAGGATGACCTGATCGTTATATCGTTTCATCAAAGACGCCTGCTCAGGAGTGAGCGCTGTTCCAAGAGAAGCAACAGCATTATCAAAGCCAGCCTGATGAAGAGAGAGAACATCCATGTACCCTTCAACCATCAGAAGATGATCCCGTTTGGTTTTCTTGGCTATGGAAAGGCCGTAAAGGTTTCGTCGTTTATTGAAGATTTCGCTGTCAGACGAATTGAGATATTTCGGTTCTCCCTGCCCCATCACACGTCCGCCGAAGGCAATGACCCGTCCCTGTGCATCAAAGATCGGAAACATCAGCCGGTTGAAAAACCGGTCGTAGGTACTGCCGGGTTTTCCGGAAAGAAGCCCGGCTGCCAGAAGATCCTCCTCTTCGAAGCCTTTGCTTTTCAGATGGGCTGCCAGTGCTCCCCGGCTTACGGGTGCATAACCCAGTCCGAATTTTTTTCGATAGGTTTCTGTCACGGCTCTTTTATCCAGATACTCCAGCGCATTTTTCCCGCCGGGAGTCCTGGTCAGGTGATAATAGTAAAACCTTGCTGTCTCAGCAGCCGCTTCCAGCATCCGGGACCTCCTGTAGGCACGCTTCTTTTCTTCCGGAGAGATCTCCGCCTCCGGCAGCGTGATATGCGCCCGATCCGCCAGAAACTTGACCGATTCCACAAAATCGAGATTCTCGATCTTCATGATAAAGGTAAAAACATTACCGCCTGCATGACAGCCAAAGCAGTGAAAGAACTGCTCCCGCTCATTGACGGAAAAGGAAGGCGTTTTTTCTCCGTGGAAAGGGCAGAGTCCGAAGTGATTTGCACCTTTCTTCGTCAATGAGACATAGCCGGATATGACACTGACTATATCATTGGCTTCACGGACTTGTCTCAGGACTTCTTCCGAATAATACATGCCCCCTCCTTTCCCTGCTGCTGAAAACAAAAAGCGAAAGTCTGGTATAACATTCGACAGAACTTTCGCTTTTCCTTTTATTTTTTTAAAGATTTTTACATAACTGTCCAACGTTTCGGAATGAACAGATCGGTAAAGAGCTGCATCGCATAATTATCTGACATCGAAGCGATATGATCACAGACAAGAATTTCCGGTTTCTCTTCTCCTGTAATCAGCCGTTCCTTCAGAAGCGGAGTCAGAAATCGTTCCGGATCTTCAATAAAGACGTCATAGAGTGCAGCGATCATGTCCTCTGCCTTCTTTTCTTCCTTTTTTGCTTCACTGCCGACATACACAGAACGGTACATCGCACTTCTCAGCTCCATCATAGCCTTCAGGTATTCCGGAGACAAATCGACGCTGCCTGTTCTGCCTGAAGTTTCAATCACATTATGGACCAGTCCGTTGATTCGTTCCCGGAAGGAGAAGCCCAGTACTTTTCTTGGTTCCAGCGGCAGATCATCCTCACGGATGATATGAGCACGGACAGCATCGTCGATATCATGATTGATGTAGGCGATCTTATCTGCCAGACGAACGATCTTCCCTTCTTCTGTCGAAGGCATGGAACTCATGGAATGATTGGCAATACCATCCCTTACCTCAAAGGTCAAATTGAGCCCCTTGCCGCCGTTCTCGATTTTTGATACGACTCTTACACTCTGTGCTTCATGCGTAAACCCAAAAGGGGATTTACGCGCCAGCACCCGTTCTCCGGCATGTCCGAAGGGCGTATGTCCCAGGTCGTGGCCGAGTGCGATCGCCTCCACCAGGTCTTCATTCAGCCGAAGGACCCTGGCAATAGTACGGGCGATCTGTGAAACTTCCAGGGTATGTGTCAGTCTTGTCCGGTAGTGATCTCCTTCCGGAGCCAGAAAAACCTGTGTCTTATGCTTCATGCGGCGGAAAGATTTGCAGTGAAGAATACGATCCCGATCCCTCATATAGGCGGTACGCATATCACTTTCTTCTTCTTCCCGTTCCCGTCCCCGGCTGTTGATGCTCCAGGACCGCGGATCCTTCAAAAAAACCTGTTCTCTTTGTTCCAGTTCTTCCCGAATCGACACGCTGAATCCTCCTCGATTTTTTACTGCTCGATCATGGTGAAGAATTCTTCATCCTTCATCTTTGGTATCTGACGAACTGCATCCTGATTGACCTTAGGATCAAAAGGACATGCTCGTTTGAATTCACAGTACGAACACGCATCCTCGACAGGCGTTTTGGCTATATCGCCTTCACCCATCCTTCCCGCGATCTCCTGTATTTTCTTTTCGACAAAATGAGACAGATCCTCCATCTGTTCAGGACTGGCTTTATGACTGGTCGCATTCAGCTTTCCATCTTTTTTGAAGCTTGCATTCAGTACTCTTCCTTTTCCTTCTTCAAGCGAGTGATCCATTCGCTTTGCGATCTCCTCGTCATTTAAGAAGATACCGTCCAGTTTGTATGGTTCCATCTTTCCTTCTGCAGAGCCGGCCGAAACAAACTCTGAAAGCTTTTCTTTCTTTTCACTCGGCTGAGATACATGGAAATAGAAAAATCCGGCTGGTTTCGCATCAAATGCTTTGGAAGCGACATTCAGGTATACCGGCAGCTGTAAGGTCAAACCTTCGTAGATCCTGCCCGGTTCATAGCCGGTACGGCCGGTCTTATAATCGATCACCCGGACGAAACGCTCTCCGTTTTCATTCATCACATCGATCCGATCGATCTTTCCGGACAGAAGGACTGAGCCGACTTCGACCTTTCCAAGTGCTTCATCCACACTTCCGTCCTCCCGGATTCCGCCAAACGGCCATTCAAAAGCTGTCATGGTAAAATCAGAGAGTGCAGCCTGACGGGAAAGGACCTCAAAGGCCTTCGCTGCACTTTTCTGCAGTTTCTGCCAGTAGTAACGATAACGTCCGGTAGTCTGATAAAGAGCAAACTCACCCTCCCGTTTCTGAAGAAGATCTTCTGACAGTTTCTGTGCCTGTTCCCCAGTCAGGACATGTTTCAGGTAGTCGCTCGCTTCCTTCAGAATATCATGAATGACATTGCCGTCTTCCAACGCACGCACCTCCGGCTGCTCTCTTTCTTTCAGACGAAGTGCCCGTCCAAGATAGTAAGCAAAGGGGCAGGATGCGTATTTTTCCAACTGTGTCACCGACAGTCTTTTTCTCTTCGGATCCATCAGATATGATGCGACTTTCCGGGAAAGGACGCCGGGAGATGGCTCATCTTTCTTTCCTTTTTCGATCATTTCCACCTGACTCTGATAACCCAGACATCTAAGGTAGGAGAGCATTGCAGCAGAAAGCCCGGTTCCGGGATCGTAGAGCATCGGCAATGGCAGCGAAATGTCCTCCTCTGTCTCCTGAAGACGGAATCCGTCAGGCAGGATCGATTCGATCCTCCGGTAGATGATCGAAACAGCTGTGCCCTTTCCTTCTCCGTCGCTGGAAGCACAGGTAAGAAGAATGTTGTCACTGGCTTTTCCCATGGCACAGTACAGCAGATAATACTGTTCTGAAAGCTTTTCTTTCTCCCCGGCTGCCAGTTCGTGCTGCGTGCGAAGATGATCCCGTTCACTGTCTGTCAGAAGACCAGGAGCGCTCACACTCCATGGAAAACTGCCGGATTTTAATCCCATCAGGATCAGCATTTTTTCACCCGTCAGACGGGTTCGTTTCAGGTCTCCTACCAGCAGTTCATCCATTGAAGGCGGTACCTGCCCGAGCTTCAGCTGTTCCAATCCGATTTTTAAAATCTCGGTAAATTCTTCCATCCGAACAGGAAGATCCGAAAGGACACCGGCTAGCTGCTCGAGTACTTTACCTGCTTCATCATAGATACGCCTGTAGCGCATAGCACCTGCAAGATCCCCCTGCTCTTCGAGCAGATCCGCCCAGCTTTCCAGCTGTTCACGCAGTTGGAAACGCTCAGAGAAATGCCGGTAAGCATCAGTGATCTGAGATACACTTTTCTTTCCTTTGGTTTCTTTCTCAAAAGCAGCTAATCCAAGAGAAAGCGCCAGAAGCTCTTCATCTTCCGCTTCTTCAAGGATCTGCCGGATACGGACAAGGCCAAAGGTATTTCTGGCGATCATCATGTTTTCCAGCTTATCAATGGTATCCTGATTGACAGCACAGAGGCCTGTCTTCAGCAGCTTTAAAAAGCTTTCCGTAGAATAACCATAGATCGGAAGATCTCCCAGTGCCTCCAGATATTGGATATAGGGATTGACAGCTGCATCGATCTTCTGATCCACGAAGACCGGGAATCCATAGAGTGATGCTTCTCTGGTTATCAGATCCGTATAATTTTCAAGATCACAGACAAGTACGGCAATATCCGAAAGACGCAGGCCTTGTTCCCTGACCCCTTTCAATATTGTTCGGAATACATATTTCACTTCTGCCTGTGGATCGGAGAGGATCCTGCCATGGATGTTCTTAGCCGGTCTTGTCCATGTTTCTGTCTTCAGATGACAAACGGCATTGGTCACATAAGTCAGTTCTGCCGAACGGAAATTCTGACTCATCCGAACAACTTCGTAAGTTTTTCCTTCATCCCTGAAAAGGTCCACCAATTTGCATACCGTTTTCTGAACAGTATAGAATGGCTGCTCGGACAGTTCCCTATAGGTGCCGCCTGACAAAACAAGTTCCTCTGCCTCGTCAAAGGCACGCTGCGTTAAAGACAGAGAGACAGACAGATCCCGGCTGTATTTGACAAATGCCTGGATCAGCCTGTATTCCTGGACAGTAAAACCACTAAAATCATCAATATAGATACTGGCTTCCCGAACAAGTCTGCTTTCTTTTATGCGCTCAGCCAGTACATCCAGAAGACTTTCCGATGCCAGTACATGATCTTTTGTATATTCCAGAAAATAATGCCATAAAAGCGCGATGTCCGAGAGCTTCGCATGAAGGATACTGCCTTCTTCGGAACTCTCGGCCATTTGAGCTAAGCTTTCTTCTGTCAGTCCGTACTGAATGATCTCCGTGATCATCAGTTTCATCTGTCCGATAAAACCGCGCTGAGTGACGTTGCGGCCATAGTACATGAGTTCATCCTGATGATCCCGGGCAATCTTAACAAGCACCATACATTTGCCTGTATCAGAAAGCATGGTGCTGATAGGACTGCCGATCTCTGAAAGGACCTGATATGCCAGTCTTTTAAAGGACAAAACATGAATGCCCATCAGACTGTGTCCCGGGACAGCAGCTATGAGCTGTTTCTGAACTTTCATGGTCACCTGTTCAGGAACAATATAGATCACCTTTTCTCTCGGTGAATGCTGACTTGCTGCTGTGATTTCCCGGAAGATACGGGTCGTTTTGCCGGATGCGGCCGGCCCGACGATCAGTTTCATTGTGCGTTTGCGGCTTCTTCGTAAGCCTGATCGTAGAAGTATTCCTGAGAGTTCAGCGCCGGCTTGTCATTTTTGACTCGATAGTAATAACCGGTGTTGGTCATCTCTCTGGCCTGCTGGTTATCCTGAAGCATAATATCAAAGAAACCGCGCAGACGCTTCTTCAGTTTTTCGTCCAGGATCGGAGCCGCTACTTCGACTCGTCTGACGGTATTACGGGTCATATAGTCTGCAGAAGCGATATAGATCTTATCCTGTCCATCTGTTTCATTGCCGAAAATATAGATACGGGCATGCTCCAGGAAACGGCCGACGATACTAATGACACGGATGTTGTCTGTTTCTCCGGGAACACCGGGCACCAGACAGCAGATTCCGCGGATCACCATATCGATCCTGACACCGGCCTTGGATGCTTCAATCAGCTTATCCATCAGAACCTTATCCGTCACAGAGTTCGCTTTAATGCCGATATAACCCTGTCCGCCGCTTTGCTGGATCCGGATCTGTTCATCGATCATTTCTGAAACACGATTCCTCAGGCAATTCGGTGCAACCAGCAGAAGATTGGTCTTCTCAACGGTTTCACCCTGTGTAAGCGCCTGGAAAACACTGAGTGCTTCCTCGCCGATCTGCTGATTGGCGGTCATCAGACAAAGATCTGTATAGAGTCTTGCAGTCTTCTCGTTATAGTTGCCGGTTCCGATCTGAGTATAATAGCGGATCATGCCGCCTTCTTTTCGGGTAATGAGGCAAAGCTTCGAATGTACTTTATAACCGGGAATACCATAAATCACGCGGCAGCCGGCCTCTTCCAGACGACGGGACCAGCCGATATTGTTCTCTTCATCAAATCTTGCTTTGAGTTCAACCAGTACCAGCACTTCTTTCCCGTTTTCAGCTGCTTCTACCAGTGCTTCGATCACCTTACTCTGACGAGCCACACGATAGAGTGTCATCTTAATGGAAAGAACATCATCATCATTGGCTGCTTCTTCCAGCATCTGAAGGAAGGGCGTAATACTGTTGTAGGGATAGAACAGGAGCTTGTCTTCCTCTTCGATCTGACCAAGAATAGAACGCTTGCTGGAAAGAAAAGCAGACTTCTGAGGGATCCGGCGCGGATAGAACAGATTCGTCTTTACGCGCAGATCATCCTGCAGCTGGAAAATGAAGGAAAGATCCAATGGTTCATGATAATAGAAGACCTGTGTGCGATCAATATCCAGATAGGTACAAAGAACATCGATGACCTTCTCCTCCAGCTGTCTGGAAAGTTCCAGACGAACCGGTGCCAGCTTGACACGGGTGCTGATGATCTTCTCCATGAACTCACGATAGTCCACGTCATAATCATACAGGGCATCCGGATCCAGGTCGGCGTTTCTGGTGATTCGGATCAGCGATTTGGCTTTGACCTTGTATTCAGTATAAACATTGGGCAGGAAATGAAGGATAAGATCTTCAGAGAGCATGTAAGCTCCCTGTCCGACCTCGATCAGCCGCGGGAAAACACCGGTATCACACGGGATGATACCCAGCCGTTCCTTTCCGCTCTTCGTTTCCAGCACCGCTGCTGCATAGATCACCTTATTCTTCAGGAAGGGGAACGGCTGCTTTTTGCCTACAACGTTAGGCTCGATAAAAGGAAGCAGGTCCTTCATGAAATAAGCTTCCAGCCGTTTGCTCTCTTCTTCACCGATGTTATGGAAATCAACCAGACGAATGCCTTCCTTTTCCAACTGTCCCATCAGCTCTTTGTAGACAGCATCGCGCCGGGGAATCACTTTAGCCACACGATCCGTAATGGCATCCAGCTGCTGTTTGGCCGTCAGATTGGTTTTTCCGTCTGTCTCCAGAGGAGAAATATCTCTTTGATCCACCAAAGAACCAACTCGGACCATGAAGAACTCGTCCAGATTGGTCTGATAGATGGAAGCAAAGGTCAGGCGTTCACAGAGCGGATTATTCTGGTTTTCCGCTTCCTCCAGTACACGTTCGTTGAATCTCAGCCAACTGAGTTCACGGTTCATATAAACGGAAGTGATGACATCGTCTTTCATGAGTGTCTCCTTAGGCTTGATGATTTCTTGGACCGGTTTTTCCGGCAGAGATACAGGTTTCAGATTATGTTCCGTCGGCCTGAGCGCTTCCGTTGCGGGAACCGTTTTCACCGGCATGGACTTTGCTTCTGTCACATCTGGCTTTGATTGCGTCGGCTGCAAAGTGAGGGCCGGAATTTGGTCAGGCACTGGTTCTGGTTTTTTATGGAAGAGGCTTTTCAGCCATCCGAAAAGACCGGTTTTCATGACAGTTTACTCATCCTCCAGCCTCAGACCGGATAAGAGTCCTCCAAGGTTTGTCTTCGGCTCATCATCCGAATCCGTACTGTAGAAACTCATTTCTTCCGGATAGGCTTCTCCTGTCTCCTGATCGATCTCTTTCATCGACAGGGAGATCCTGTGCTCTTCCGGACGAATGGAAACCACCTTTACTGTCACCTTCTGTCCGATTTTCAGCACCTCGCTGACGCTTCTCAAACGCTTTTCTGTAATCTGACTGATTGGAAGGAAACCGTCGATCGCTTCACTCAGATGGATAAAAGCGCCGGAAGGAATGATTCGAAGAACCTCTTTGTCTGTCAGGATCGAACCGACACCGAAATCCAGCATGGACCATGGATCATCCATGACAGCTTTGAGACTCAGGCTGATCCTCTGGTTTTCCGGATCGACTTTCGTAACGCCCACTTCCACCAGATCTCCTACGCTGACAACATCGGAAGGATGACTGACTCGGGACCAGGACATATCAGAAACATGCAGAAGTCCTGTTACTCCGTCCTCGATCTCGACAAAAGCACCGTAAGGACGAAGTTCCACAACTTTACCCTGCCGTCTGTCTCCTTCCTTCAGAGTCTGGAACAGCCGCTCCTTTGCCATTTCCCGTTCCTTGATCAGAACTCTCTTTCTGGAACAGGTGAAGTCTTTCTTTTCCGGATCAACTTCCATAATCTCTGCTTTCAGTTCCTGTCCGACGAAAACGGACAGATCTTCCTGATAGGAAAGGTCGACCTGGGAAGCCGGCATAAAACCGGAAGCACTGCCGCAGCGAACTCTTAAGCCGCCTTTGACAGCGGATTCAACTTTCACGAGAACCGCATCGCCCTCTTTCTGATGATCCGAAAGATCCCGCCATGCAATGACCCGATCGGCATCCCGCTTCGAAAGCATGATCTGTGAGTTTCTTGTATCTACACGACGAACGGCAACACGGATCTTCTGACCGACTTTCAAATCACTCAGGGTTTCTCCGTTCTCCAGTTGATCTTCCGGAAGAATTCCGTCCATATAACTGCCAAGATCCAGAATTGCTGCTTCTGCACCAACCTCCACGATCATCCCCTCCAGCATATCGCCGTTGTGGATCGGCTTCATGGAAGCTTCGAACATCTCATAAAAATCGTTCATGCTTTCAGCCATGATGTTTTCCTCCCCGTTTTATAGTTGATCTTTCAGGACTTTCTTCAAAAGCTTTCCGAGGAAAAGCGCAAGTCCTATCTTAATGATATCTACCGGAATAAATGGAACCACACATATCATAAGTACAGTCGTCAGTCCCATTTCCCCGGTACCCCGGTTATACAGAATATAGAACCAGATGGTTCCAAACAGATAACATACCAAAAGTCCCAGAACCATTCCAAGAATCGCACTGGAAAGTTTCTGCCCCATCAGCTTCTCCATCAAAAGATAAATCAGCGCAGAGCCTAAAAATCCTATCAGATAGCCGCCGGTTGGTCCAAGCAATGAGGAAGGTCCTCCCTGAAAACCAGCGAAGACAGGAAGCCCGACCGTTCCAAGCAGAAGATAGATCAGCACGCTGAAACTTGCACGTTTGCCGCCAAGCAGATAGCATACCAGAAAAATACCCATCGTCTGCAGTGTGAACGGTATTTCTGTCGGAATCGAAATCCATGAGCAGATCGTAATCAGTACAGCTCCAAGTGCGATGTAAACCAGGTCATGGATTCTCTTCCTCTGTTTGCCTTCACTCATTGGATCTGCTCTTTTGCAAGGATGACTGCTTCTTTCAGGGCTTCTTCGACTTTTGATACATCCTTGCCGCCTGCCTGTGCCATATTCGGTCGGCCACCGCCGCCGCCACCGCAGATCTGTGCCGCTTTACGGATCAGATTGCCGGCATGTGCACCTTTTTTCACAGCGCCGTCCGTCGCCATGGCTACCAGACTGACTTTCTCTTTGCCGCCGGCGAGAACCACGATGCATTCACCGAGCTTATCCTTCAGGCTGTCGCCCAGTTTTTTCAGCGCTTCATTATCCATGGAGGCATCATAAACAGTCAGAATTCTGATTCCGTTCACTTCTTCGGCTCCCTTCAGAAGCTCATCGGCTGCACCGGCAGCCATCTGATCCTTGATGGATTCCAGTTCTCTCTGTGCTTCCTTCAGGCCTGCAACCAGTGAACGCGCTGCATCGGTTACGTTGTCCTTCCGTGCTTTGATAACTTCCGCTACCTCGGAAAGCGTCTCTTCGGTCTGTTTATAATGAGCCAGCGCACCAAAACCGGTCAGTGCTTCGATTCGTCTTACGCCGGCAGCAACGCCGTTCTCAGAAACAATCTTGAAGCTTCCTGCCTGAGCTGTGTTCATCAGATGCGTACCGCCGCAAAGCTCTACGCTGTAATCTCCCATGGAGACAACGCGCACTTCTTCGCCGTACTTTTCACCAAACAGTGCCATTGCGCCGGTTTTTCTGGCTTCTTCCATAGACATGACATCGGTCCGGATGGGAAGAGCTTCAAGGATCTTCTCATTGACTTCCTGTTCGACTTTTTCAATCTCATCCTTTGTCATTGCCTGGAAATGAGAGAAGTCGAAACGCAGACGATGGGGATCCACATAGGAACCAGCCTGTTCAACATGAGAACCAAGTACGTTTCTAAGTGCCTTCTGCAGCAGATGGGTCGCAGAATGGTTTCTGGCAGTAGCCAGACGATTCTTTTCATCCACCTGCATGAGAGCCTTCTGACCCACTTCAACATAGCCTTTGGTCACAATACCTTTATGGCCGGCCTTGTCTCCGATCACATGAACTGTCTCTGTGACCTTTACTTCACCAGTCTCGGTTGTGATGGTTCCGATATCACCGACCTGGCCGCCCATGGTCGCATAGAAAGGTGTAACGTCAGTCAGAACCGTCACTTCACTGCCTTCCGGAACATCCTCACGGACTTCTTCATTGTCTGTCAGCGCCAGAATCTTTGCGCTTTCACAGGTTAAAACAGTATAACCGTCAAATGTAGTCGAAAGAGCCGTATCCAGACGATTGTAGACAGTCTCATCCGCACCCATATAGTTCGTGCCTTTTCTGGCACCTCTCGCACGGTTTCTCTGCTCCTCCATAGCCTCATGGAATCCGTTTTCATCATAGGAAAAACCTGCTTCTGCCAGGATTTCCTGTGTCAGATCAGACGGGAATCCATAGGTGTCGTAGAGTTTGAAGGTCTTCTCGCCGGACAGAACATTCTCACCATTCGCCTTCATCTCTTCCATATAACCGGAAAGGATGGACAGTCCGGCATCCAGTGTCTGATAGAACTTTGCTTCCTCACTGGAAAGCACTTTGTTGATGTAGACTTTCTTTTCGATCAGTTCGGGATAGGCATCACCGGAACATTCACACACAACAGCAGCAACCTCTGTCAGGAAAGGATGATCGATCCCCAGAAGTCTGCCGTGTCTCGCAGCTCTGCGAAGAAGTCTGCGCATGACATAGCCTCTTCCTTCATTGGAGGGCAGAATACCGTCGGAAACCATGAAAGTGATGGAACGAACATGTTCTGTAATGATACGGATCGATACATCATCTTTCTCACTGGCTTTGTAAGTTTTTCCGCTGATCTCACAGACCTTATCCCGAATGGCACGCATGGTATCGATATCGAAGATCGAATCCACGTCCTGGCATGCTACTGCCAGTCTCTCGAGTCCCATACCGGTATCAATGTTTTTCTGATCCAGTTCCTCATAGCCGCCTTTGCCGTCTCCCTCAAACTGAGTGAAAACGTTATTCCAGATCTCTACGAAACGATCACAGTCACAGCCCGGCTGACAGTCCGGTTTGCCGCAGCCGTATTTTTCACCGCGGTCATAGTAGATCTCTGAACAGGGACCGCAGGGACCGGCACCGTGCTCCCAGAAATTATCTTCCTTGCCGAAACGATAGATCCGTTCTTTCGGGACTCCGATCTCCTCGTTCCAGATCTTATAGGCTTCATCATCTTCCAGATAAACGGAAGGGTACAGACGTTCCGGATCCATACCAACAACTTCCGTCAGAAATTCCCAGCTCCAATGCAGCGCTTCTTTTTTGAAATAGTCGCCAAAGGAGAAATTTCCCAGCATTTCAAAGAAAGTCGCATGCCTTCCGTCCTTGCCCACATTTTCGATATCTGTGGTACGGATACATTTCTGGCAGGTAGTCACACGTTTTCTGGGTGGAATTTCCTGTCCGGTAAAATATGGTTTCAGAGGCGCCATACCTGCAGGAATCAGCAGCAGGGATTTATCGTTCTTCGGAACCAGAGAAAAACTCTTCATCCGCAGATGACCTTTCGATTCAAAAAAGGAAAGATACATCTCTCTTAGTTCATTGACACCGTATTTTTTCATTGTTTAAGCCTCTCCTCATAAAAACATTTGGCTTCATTTATATCTTTGCCAATCTGCTCTTTCAGTGCTTCAGCCGATTCAAATTTTCTTTCCGGCCGAAGGAACTTCAGCAGTCTGACAACGATTTTCTTTCCATACAGATCCTCGTGAAAATCGAAAATATAGGTTTCGATCCGAGGTTTTTCCCTTCCGAATGTCGGATTGATACCGACATTGGATACTCCCTGGAAAATCTGACCGTCTTCGAGGCAGATCTCGGAAACATATACCCCGTGGCGGGGAACAACCATTTCTTCCTCGAAAAGCATATTGACCGTCGGCGCCTGAAGCTTTCGTCCCACATGCTTGCCCTGGGAAACCACAGCACCAAGCTCATAGGTTCTTCCCATCAGTTTTTCAGCCAGTTCCATCTGCCCGTTTTCCAGTGCTTCCCGAATACGGGAACTGGAAACAAATTCTCCTTCAAGGCGGATTCTCGGAACGATAAGCACCGTAACACCATGCTTTTCAGCCATTCTCTGAAGAAGCGCAGCATCTCCTTTTCCATGATCTCCAAAATGGAAATCATCCCCTACCGTTATCAGCTCCGCATGATACCGTGAAAGAAGGATCTCTTCAAAAAAGTCCTCCGGTGCCATGTGCATCAGATGATCATCAAACTGTTCAAAGATGATCTCATCTGCCAGCTGCAGGCTCTCAAGGTGAGCTGTCTTCAGTTCCCGGCTTTCGATCAGACGAAATGTCGGATCTTTCATCAGGATCCTTGGATGGGGTTCGAAAGTAACGATCCGACGGCATAATCCTCGCTCTTTTGCTTCCTGATCATTCTTTTGCAAAAGCGCAGCATGTCCCAGATGAACCCCGTCAAAATTACCGAGACAAATCGCAGACCTGCCCGGATCACCGGAAAAAACGGTCTTCAGATCGTCTTCGATCCTTACCATTTTATACTCCTATCGATTATGTAAACATTTTAAACGCTACCAGTCTGAGCGCGTCATCGTGGATCTGTCGTTTTTTAGCCTGAGTGCTTCCTTCCGGGAACAGTTCCTTCACCTCATAAAGGCCGGCCAGTTCACCGCTGGAAAGCTCCATTCGGACCTGATCCTTAAGGTTCAGTTCTTTTCCGCATACCGACTGCAGATAAGCTTTTCCGTAGGTCAGATAGTTTCCGTTCATCAGCATGAGATCTTCTTCTTTCGATACCCGAAAAACCGGAAGATCGGAAAAAAGACTGGAAAGATCTTCGATATAGTCTTTTTCTCCTGCCTTTACCTTTGCTTCTACCTCGGAAAGCTTCAGGCTCTGCTTAATGCTGTAAGGGCCGCACCGTGTGCGGATAAGACTCGTCATATGGGCAAGATATCCTGTTTTTCTTCCGATATCTTCACATAAAGAGCGAATATACGTTCCCTTCGAACAGCATACACGAAGCCTTGCACCTTCTTTTTCAAGAGACAGGATCTCGATTTCATCGATCCGCACTCTTCTTGGCGTGCGTTCTACTTCGATTCCTTTTCTTGCCAGGTCATACAGTTTTTTCCCTTCATGCTTCAGAGCAGAATACATCGGAGGAATCTGGTCATATCCACCCTGGAAGGAGAGAATCGCGTCCCGGGCAGATTGCTCATCGAATGAATAACCTATATCTCCATGTTCTCTGGTCACTATGCCGGAAGCGTCCTGTGTATCTGTCTCACTTCCAAAAGCCAGGGTGCAGATATATTCCTTATCCGTTCCCGTAATCAGTTCCGCTGCTTTGGTCGCTTTACCAAGACAAACCGGCAGCACTCCTTCCGCATCGGGATCCAGCGTACCGGTATGCCCCATCTTGCGCTCGCCTGTAATACCGCCCAGTACCCGAAGTGCATCGACAGATGTAAAGCCTTTCTCCTTGTACAGGTTTACGACTCCACTGATCATTCTGTGCCTTCCAGTTCTTTAAGCTGAAGACGGATCGCATCCAGAAGTTTCTGCCTGACAAGCAGGGGCGGATCCTGAAACGTACAGCCAGCTGCCCGCACATGACCTCCGCCTCCGAAAAGGGACGCGACTCTTGCTACGTCGACAACAGCCTTGGAACGCATATTGGCGCGGATCTGATCCGGCATGATCTCTCGAAGGAAAACTACCGTCTCCGCATCATCGATCTCCGTCAGATATCCTACCACACCTTCTGCATCCTGATTGGAAAACCCGTTTCGGCTCATATCCTGCTGGGACAGATAGGAAATCAGTATATCGTTCTTTCCTTCCTCCCGGTTGATGCCGCGATAAATCTTACTTGCACGAATCGCAGCGGCAAGCGCTTTCATTTCCTGAAGTGACTTGGTGTGAAACAGTTTATTGGTGAAATACGTCGTATCCACGCCCATCCGTTTCAGGTCGGCCACCATCTGATAGGTATCGGCCGAAGTATTGGAATGTCTCATTCCTCCGGTATCGAAGGAAACGCCCATAAACAAAGCTGAAGCAATATCCCGATCCAGAGGAATGGAGCAAAGCTTCATCAGATGATAAAGGACTTCACAGGTCGAACTGGATTCTGGTTCTGAATAATTGAAATCAGCCGCTTCTTTACTGGTGATATGATGGTCGACGCTCAGTGAGGCTGCTGCATAAAGGATCGCATCAGCTGCACGGCCGGTTCTTTCCGGTTCTGAGCAGTCAAGCATCAGAAACGCAAAGTTCTTTCCCGTTTTGAAACAGCGCGAAGCATCTCTTAGCTCTGTATCTTCCGGCAAAAGCGGCAGCGGCCGAATCAATTCCAGATACCGGCTGGCATCTCCATCGAGACAGATCAGAACTTCCTTCCCCATCTGCTCCAGCGCATAGCCAAGAGCAAAGCATACACCGACACTGTCTCCATCCGGACGAATATGTCCGGACAGAAGGAAACGATCGTATTTATCCAGAAAACGGTGAAACTGTCTGGCAAATTCATCGCGGGTAAGTTTACTCATGCCAGACCTCATCTTCCAGGAACCACAGATCATCCGCTTTTTCTTCTGCTTCTTTCTCTGCCGCTTCCCTCTCGAAGGCTTCTTTGGCTGCCCGCATTTCAGGTGTCATGGCCTTCAGTCTTTCTTCATCTTCTTCATGGATCTCTTTGATCTTTTCAGACAGATAAATACTGTATTCCATCGAATCATCCGGAATAAAGCTAAGTTCCGGGGTCTGCCTGAGATCCAGCCGCTGTGCAAGCTCGCGGCGAATAAAACCGGCACCGGAAAGAAGCGCTTCTTTTGTCTCTTCTTTTGCGATCTCATCGCCCATGACGCTGTAGTAAACCTTGCAGTAATTCAGATCACGGCTGGTATCGCAGCGAAGCACAGAGGTCATCAGAGAAAGCCGGGGATCTTTCATATCCCGAAGAATCAGGGAGATTTCTTCCTTGATCGCGGCATTGATCCGCTCTCCCCGATTCTTGTTTCTTTTTTTTACCATTTTAATCTCTCTTGATTTCTTCCATTGTGAAGGCTTCGATGACGTCGCCTTCCTTGACATCATTATATTTCTCAAACATGATACCGCATTCGTATCCGGTCGCAACTTCTCTTACATCGTCCTTGAAGCGGCGAAGTGATGCCAGCGGGCCTTCATGAACTACGATACCATCACGTACGATACGGGCGCTTGAGTTGCGCATGATTTTTCCGTCGGTGACATAGGAACCGGCAATCGTACCGACACCGGAAGCGTGGAAGATCTGACGTACCTGTGCATGACCAAGGATCTTCTCCTGGAATTCCGGATCCAGAAGACCTTTCATGGCAGCTTCAATATCGTCGATCGCATTGTAGATAACACGATACAGACGGATATCAACCTTCTGCTCTTCCGCCATGGATTTAGCAGCAGCGTCCGGACGAACGTTGAATCCGATGATAATCGAGTTCGAAGCTGAAGCAAGCATGACATCCGATTCGTTGACAGCACCAACAGCGCCGTGGATCACGCGAACGGCAACCTGGTCGTTCGACAGTTTTTCCAGTGACTGTTTCACCGCTTCCACACTGCCCTGTACGTCTGCTTTGACAAGGATATTCAGTTCCTTGACTTCTCCTGCCTGGATATCTCCGAACAGATCATTCAGGTTGACTCTCTTGTTGCCTTCCATCAGTTTGATACGATCACGGGCAGCAACTTTTTCAGCCAGGGTTCTGGCTTCACGGTCAGTTTCCGTCATGTAGAAGGAATCGCCAGCCTGCGGGACCTCGGAAAGGCCGATAATCTCGACGGGCATGGAAGGTCCTGCTTCTCTCACGCGGCGGCCCTGGTCATCGACCATGGCTTTGATACGTCCGAAACAGCTGCCTGCGACGATCGTATCACCGACATGAAGAGTACCGCGCTGTACCAGAACGGTTGCAACAGCACCCCGGCCTTTATCCAGCTCAGATTCAATGACTGTACCGGATGCAAGAGCGTCCGGATTAGCTTTCAGTTCCTGCATATCGGCAACCAGCAGAACCATTTCCAGAAGGGTATCGATTCCTTCTTTCTTGATTGCAGAGACAGGTACACAGATCGTGCTGCCGCCCCAGTCTTCGGGAATCAGTTCATATTCGGTCAGTTCCTGTTTGACACGGTCGGGATTAGCGCCTGCTTTATCCATCTTATTGATGGCAACGATAATCTGAACACCGGCCGCCTTGGCATGGTTGATGGCTTCAATCGTCTGCGGCATGACACCGTCATCCGCTGCAACGACAAGGATCGCAATATCCGTAACCTGTGCACCACGCATACGCATAGCTGTAAATGCCTCGTGTCCGGGCGTATCCAGGAAAGTGATCTCCCGATCATTGATCGTTACAACAGAAGCACCGATGTGCTGAGTGATTCCGCCGGCTTCACGAGCAGTGACGTGTGTATCACGGATCGCATCAAGAAGAGAAGTCTTACCATGGTCAACGTGTCCCATGACAACCACGACAGGTGAACGAGGTTTCAGATCTTCTTCTGCATCAGTAAAACTTGCATACTTAGCGAAGATGTCCTCTTCTTCCTGATGCTCGACCAGAATATCCATCTCTGTCGCGATCTCTTCAGCCTGTTCATATTCGATGATCTGATTCAGGCCGGCCATGATGCCTTTGCCCATCAGAGCTTTAATGATCTGATTGATCGGTTTGTGAAGCATGTCAGCAAATTCTTTGACTGTCATGCTGTCCGGAAGCTGAACGATCTTGATGTCCTCCTCCTCGACCACTGTATTGGTTCCCGGCCGTTTGACAGGTTTTTTCTTATGACGAGCCAGACGGTCGTCATCCAGATATCCTTTCTCCTGGCTGAGAGATTTCTTCTTGTTCTTGTATTCTTCAGTTGCAGTATTACGCTGCTTTTCGCCTTTCTTACGTTCGTTCTGCTTCCGGCTGTCCTTATTTTCGGTTTTGGCTTTGGGAGCAGAAAGACCCATATCATATGAATCTGAACCACTGCGTCTTGCTCCGCCTGCCTGCTGCCCTCTGGCAGCGTTGCCGGAACGTGCCGGACGTTCAGGCATGCGGTCTTTTCCGCCCATGCCCTGATCCTGACCTTTTCGATCGAATCCCGTACGGCGTGTGTCTGCGCCGGTTCTTCCGGTTCCTCCGGTGGTACCAGCCTGATCCCTGCGTCCATTCTGAGGACGATTATCAGCCCCTCTTGTGGACTGAGAAGCATTCGTTCCTCTTCCGGCTCCACCCTGAGGCTTGGCTGTTGTTCCGGACTGCTGGGTTCTTGTTTTTGTACCAGACTGTGCGCTCTGGGTACTTCTGGTAGATCCTGTTCCGTCAGCAACACGGCGTGTCTGAACGATGGGAACCCTTCGTACCAGGCGTCCGTCAGCTGTACGAACGATCTCTCCTTCCAGTTTTCTGCCGGCAGAAGCGGCCGGGGTCTGGGAAGCAGCCGCTGCTTTGGCAGCTGGCTTAACAGCCGGTTTATCTTCTTTCTCCTCTGCAGGAACTACAGGTTTTTCTTCCTTTGTCTCTTCAGTCTTCGGAAGAGTCTTCTCTTCTGCAGCTTCTGCTGCAGCCGGCTTTTCTTCTGGTTTTTCTGCAGGTTTATCTGCCGGTTTTTCAACTGGCTTTTCCACTGGAACTTCAACTGGTTTATCTTCAGTCTTCGGTGCTTTTTCCTTTTTCGGTTTCTCAACAGTTTCTGCTGGTTTTTCTGTTGGTTTTTCTGCCGGTTTTTCAACTGGCTTTTCTTCCGCCGGCTTCTCTTCTGCAGGTACAGCTTTCTTTACCGGTTTTTCAACGGCTGTTGCTGCCGGCTTTTCAGCCTTAGGCGCCGTTTTAGCCCGTACTTTGGGTTTCTTGCCGGTGATCAGTTCGACAACCTTCAGTACCTCCTCCTGACTCAGGGTATTCTGAGCGTTGGAAGCAAAGATACCTATCTCCTCCAGTTTTTTCATTACCATCTGGGCCGGAACGTTTAATTTTTTTGCAACATCTTCAATTCTGAGTTTAGCCAATATTTTCCACCTCTTCTGTACAGGTCTTGAATTCTTTTTGAATCAGCTCGGCAAGTCCTTCGTTGGTAACAGCCATACATGAACGGGGTGAGATCCCCATGGCTTTCCCGAGTCTGACCTTATCATAGGGTGCTGTTTCGATCGGAACATGATAGAAAGAACATTTATCATGAAACTTCTTGCTGGTTCCACTGGAAGCATCTTCACTGATGATGACCAGGTGGGCTTCGCGGCTCCGAATCGCAGCAAGGCATCCTTCCTCACCGCTTCTTACAGCGCCGGCCTTACGGCACAGCCCAAGCAAAAACAGCAGCCGATCCGTCATTTGTTGATCATGCATCCTGGGAACCATCCTTTTCCGTCAGCTCCTTTTTCAGGTTTTCATAGACTTCCGGAGAAATCTCTGTTTCCAGTGATCGCTCCAGCGCTCTCGTTTTTATCGCTTTTTCCAGACAGGTAATATCTTCGCAAAGATAGGCTCCTCGCCCCGACTTTCTGCCGGTTCGATCGATCGAAACCTGTCCTTCGGGTTCGCGTACGACCCTCAAGAGCTGTCTTTTTTCCTTGACCTGCTGACACCCGGTGCATTTTCTCATTGGGATCTTTCTGGTCTTCATTCTTCCTCCTCGCCATCGTAGACGAGATCTTCATCGTCATCCTCATCGAGGAAGCTGAAATCGATATCATAATCGTCTTCCTCACCGTTTTCTGCCTGAGAGACACTCTTGATATCGATCTTGTAACCGGTCAGTCTTGCAGAAAGACGCGCATTCTGTCCTTCCTTACCGATCGCCAGAGAAAGCTGGTGATCCGGTACGATGACCGTTGCTGTACGGGCTTCTTTATCGACTTCCACTCGTTCGACTTCTGCCGGTGAAAGAGCTGCCTGGATAAACCGTGCCGGTTCTTCGTTCCAGACAACGATATCGATCTTTTCACCATTCAGTTCATCCACGATCGTTCCGACACGATTTCCGCTGGGACCTACACAGGCGCCAAGCGGATCGACCATCGGGTCACGGCTGTAAACAGCCATCTTGGAACGGGATCCTGCTTCACGGGCGATCGACTTGATCAGTACGATGCCGTCATGGATCTCCGGAACTTCCTGCTCGAAGAGGCGTTTGATAAACTCCGGACGAGTTCTGGAGGCGATCATGTAAGGACCGCGGCCTGAATCCCTGACTTCTACGACATAGATCTTCAAACGCTTGTTCATGGGATACAGTTCTCCGGGAATCTGTTCCTTGGGAGAAAGCTGTGCTTCGATCTTACCCAGGTTGATATAGACATTGCCTTTTTCTTTTCTCTGAATAAGTCCGGAGACGATTTCCTTTTCCGTCGGTTTGTACTCGTTATAAACGCTGCGGCGTTCCGCTTCGTGAATCTTCTGTACAATGATCTGTTTGGCATTCTGCGCCGCAATACGGCTGAAGTTTTTCGGAGTTACTTCTACGGCACAGATATCACCCAGTTGAAACGCAGCATTTTCTCTCTGCGCATCCTCCAGGGAGATCTGGAGCGCTGAATCCAGTACGGTTTCTACGACATTCTTCTTGGCGATAACCTTGAAGGCGCCGGTTTTTCTGTCCATCGTTACTTCGATATTGTCGGAAGTTCCGAAATTCTTCTTGCAGGCAGTCAACAGAGACTGCTCGATGGCCTGAAACATCTCTTCTTTGTTGATCCCGTTCTGCTCCTGGATCAGATCCAGTGCCATGATAAGTTCATTCATTTTTCCATTATCCTCCTTACTTAAAAAACAACCGCCAGCCGAATACCGGCCAGTTCCTTCCGGGCAAGTTCAATTTCTTTTCCGTCTTCCAGTTCGAGTGTGACGGTTCCCTTGTCCGGATCAAATGCGCGAAGAAGTGCTGTAAAGCTCTTTTCGCTGATACCTTCCTTTGTTTCAAAAAGCTTGATGTCTACAAGCTTACCGATGCTGCGGATGAAGTCCTTATCCTTTTTCAGCGGACGATCCAGTCCGGGAGAACTGACTTCCAGGATATATGCGTTTTCGATTGGATCATTTTCCTCGAGCTTTTCCTCCAAAGCGTGGGAAAGCGCGACACAGTCATTGATCGAAAAACCGCCTTGCTTGTCAGCAAATACTTTCAGATACCAGTTGGGCCCTTCCTTGACGTAATCGACGTCAACGATTTCATATCCGAAGCCTTCTGCCAGTTTTACGGCAATGGCTTCAACATGATCGATCAGCTCTTGTTTTTTCACTTCATCCTCCGTTTTTATCCTATTCAGCAAGAAGAGTGAGCCGCTTGGCTCACTCTCCTTTACTAATCATATTCAATAACCTTATAAATTATACACCGAATGAAAGAGAAATGCAAGGATTATTTTCATGATCCTCCATCTTCTTCGGGTGTCGGGAAGATATATTCAAAGAAATCCGTATTCAGGATCACTCCACAGTATTTTTGTTTGTTGGATACCGTCGTGTTGATGCGTTTTACGTAATCCTCCTGCGAAGTCATCTTGGGATCTGTCGGTGTAAACACCTCAGAAAAGGCATCATAGACGCCTTTAGGTGTCTTCCAGTTTCCATAGCAGTCAAAGACCAGCGGCAGTTTTTTGGAAAACACATCCCGTCCGGGAAGAAGCCTGGAATCCCATTCACATCCAAACAGATTGAGAAGCGTCGGAAGAACATCGATCGCACATACCGGATCCTCCACTACGATAGGATCTTCTTTTTCCAGGCATCCGGACCAGATGATCAGCTGATTCTGATCGCGTTCCAGATAGGTTTTGACCGTAAATCCGTATAGTTCGTTCAGATCGTCCTTATATCCGAGCGCATCATACCAGCCCAGTCCGTAGGGGAAATGATCACCGGAGATCACGATGACAGTGTCATCTGCCAGTCCGTCTTTCTCGAGCTGTTCGATGAGATACTGCATGGAATATTCCAGCTCCAGGTTGGCAGCAAAATAGCACTGAACCATATAGCTGTACGGAAGATCCTTGACCTCATCGTAGTGATAATAGCACTGAACATTGTCGTTCTCGCGGTATTCATCATGTCCGCTGACAGTCATATAGTAGATATTGAACGGAGTCTTGTCATGATACAGCGGATATGTGCCGGTGAACATCTCAACATCACTTTCCGCCCAGGTCTGAGTCACGAACTCTTCCATTCCGTTGCCCATCCCCATATAGCCGTCCGAATATCCGAGCCATTCATGGGTCAGATGCCGGTTGTAATAGGTGTAGCGATGGTTGTGGAAAGCTTTTCCGTAATAACCCTCTCTGTCAAGAAAACTGCCCATCGTATAATAATTGTTATGTCCAATGATCTCCAGCATGGAATCAGATCCATCCACCGGAAGAACACCCATCAGATAGGAGCATTCTCCGCCGGTGGTGCCGCAGCTGTAGGACTGAGTGTAGTCCAGGAAGTTGATGCCTCTGGTCGCCATACGATAAAGCGTCGGGGTAAGATCCTCCCGGATCGCGTAGGAGCAAAAAGCTTCCGCACAGATCAGGATCAGATTTTTCCCCTTGAAAATACCGGTAAACTGATTGGTATTGGAAGGAGTCTGCATAGCAGCATAACGCAGCATGTTGCCAACATAAGTACTGGGCGCGTTATCAGCCAGGGCTTCCAGATCAATATCCAGGGCTGCAGGCTTCACTTCCCAGGTTTCCGGAAGAATAGAAGATTTTTTCTCCTCCTGCTCTTGTACATCCCCCGCCCCATCTGAAACTTCGCTGATTTCGGCTTCTTCGACAACATTTGATGATTCTGCATTTTCTGAGGAAGAGGACTCTTCGTATGCCAGGCTTTCCTGTATCTCAGTTTCTTCACTCAAAGAGTCATTCCACTCTTCCAGTTCCTCCCAGTCTTCAAATTCGATCGAAACATCTTTCTCTGTGTCTGTTTTTCGGATCAGATCAAGACGAAGCCCTGTCATCAGGCCAAAACGATCTACTCCAATGGCAAAGGAGTAATTGGCCTTGTATGCTTTTTTCATCTGTTCATTGTTTCGAAAGACGATCTTGGTACAGAGAAACGAGTCCATCGATACAAGCGCAAGGCCAAAAAAGAGGATCCATCTCGCCTTTGAGGAAATACTCCATTCAGAAGTATCCATCATTCTGGCAAAGAAGAGAAAATACAGGATAAAAGGAATAAAGAAAAGAAAAATATGCCAAAGACCTGTTTTCGTAAAAATCATACGAAACGTAGCGCCTGCAAAATCCTGAACGATTCCTTTTGCACCGCCTACGATCGTACGGATATCAAACAGTGTCTGAAATTTCTGAACAATAAAAAACTCTACCAGGAAAAGGACTGCAATCACGGCAAGAATCACACCGTTAATTGTTTTGACGATCGATCGTTTTCGAATAAAGTACGTTGGAAGATAAAGGATGCAGCCAAGTACAAAAGAGTACAGAAGCAGCATCAGTGTACCAACCGACGATCTCGTTTGGGAAACGGCCTGGTGAAATATCATCTCCTGAAAGAAAACACTTCCGGGAAAAAACAAAAGAGCCAGCGGCACTTTCACAGTCACCGGCATTTTATCTATCCATTCATTGATTTTGTGCATAAAAAGCCCCTAAAAAGGGCTGCCGCAATGGGCAGCCCTTTTAGATTTAGAAATGAGAGATTAGATCCAATTACTTCAGTTCTGCGAAGTATTTGATAGTACGAACCATCTGGCTGGTGTAGCTGTTCTCGTTGTCATACCAGGAAACTACCTGTACCTGATAGGTATCGTCGTCCAACTTGGCAACCATGGTCTGAGTTGCATCGAACAGAGAACCATACTGCATTCCGATAACATCAGAAGAAACGATGGGCTCTTCGGTATAGCCGTAGGAAGCGCTGGAAGCAGCCTTCATTGCAGCATTGATTCCTTCTTTGGTAATGTCTTTGCCCTTAACGACAGCGACAAGAAGAGTGGTGGAACCGGTGCAAACCGGAACACGCTGAGCGGAACCGATCAGTTTGCCGTTCAGTTCGGGAATAACAAGGCCGATAGCTTTGGCAGCACCGGTGCTGTTCGGAACGATGTTGACAGCGCCTGCGCGAGCACGGCGAAGGTCACCTTTTCTGTGGGGGCCATCCAGAATCATCTGGTCGCCAGTGTAAGCATGAACAGTCGTCATGATACCGGACTGGATCGGAGCATAGTCGTTCAGAGCTTTGGCCATAGGAGCCAGGCAGTTGGTCGTGCAGGAAGCGGCAGAAATAATCTGGTCTTCGGCAGTCAGTTCTTTTTCGTTAACGCTGAAGACGATGGTCTTCAGATCGTTGCCGGCGGGTGCAGAGATAACAACTTTCTTCGCACCGGCTGCGATGTGAGCCATGGATTTTTCTTTAGAGGTGTAGAAACCGGTGCACTCGAGCACTACGTCTACATCCAGTTCGCCCCAGGGAGCATCTTTCGCATCTTTGATGGCATAGATCTTGATCTCTTTGCCGTCTACGATGATGGAATCATCAGTGGCTTCGACCGTGTGCTTGTTCTCACCGATACGTCCGCAGAAGGAACCCTGAGCGGTATCATATTTCAGCAGATGAGCAAGCATCTTGGGGCTGGTCAGATCGTTGATAGCAACGACTTCATAACCCTCAGCCTCGAACATCTGACGGAAAGCCAGACGACCGATACGACCAAAACCATTAATAGCAACTTTTACCATTGGAATCAACCTCCATTCAGTTGTGGAATTAAAGTTCTTACAGAAATATTTTACGACAGGCAGGGTGTACTTGTCAAGAAGCACTTACTCATGTTCTCGCACATATTCAGCGAAAAGATCGTCATACCTGACAAGCGTACTCTCTTCTACCAGACGGTCCAGTTCCGATGAAAGTCTCCGGGCTTTCAGCTCTTCCGTCAGTTCACTTCTGTACTGAGCTTTGGCTAAAGTCAGCTGCCTTTCAAATTCCTGTCTGTCCAGTTCCATCGGATCCCTGAAACCAGTGATACGAACGATCAGGTAGCCATAGGGTGTTTCAATGATCGGAGAAATCTCACCAATCTTTAATGAGAAAATCTGGTCTCTTACCGACCGATCGATCTGTCCGCGGTATACCTGACCAAACCGTTCTTCCGGACAGATGACTTCTCCTCGCTGAAAGACCGGATTGTCTGTAACAGAGGAAGTATCTGCAAACTGTTTTCTCATAGTATAGTAGTTCTTGGTGGTAATCGCTTCTCTGACCGTCTCGGCATACTGCAGGATCTGTTCCCTTTGAACTGCCGGATAGACTGTCCATTCTCCTTCAACGAAAGTTCCTGTATAAAACATAATCGGTTCAAGAATGACTCTGGACAGATAATCATTCATCGTACGCGTATTATCGTAGATGCCAAATCTCTCCGCCATACCGGACTGTATATCGTCTTCAATCTCGCTGTAGAGAAAACGGACATTGTGTTCATACCGATAGGCAAGATAATTGTCTTCCGCCACTTTCATCAAAGTCTGATCATCGATCTCGTGGATCAGACAGTATTCTTCTCCCAGGTAACTTTTGAGCACTTCTTTAAGCCGTGTTATCTCTTCCTCTTCGTAGGAAGAAGCCTTGCCGGCTGCCTTTGCAGCCGTCTTGATCCGGATGATGGACTCCAGAACCCGGTCCAGTGCCGTCTGCCGCACATCAACACCCAGTACATCCAGTGTCCAGATGTCCTCTCCTCCTTTTTGTTCAAAGGCATCCTGCATCAAGCGGTAGTAGATCATGGCTTCATTGATATACACGGCTTGCTGATCGATCTCCAATACTTTCAGTTTTTCCGGGGTCTGTCTGTCCCGAATCCAGGCCAGCAGGATAACCGCGAACATGATGGTAAGAAGAATACTCAACACGATACGCCCAAAAGGAGATAAATATCTTGTTTTATTCTCACTCATCCACTTCTTCCTGCCCTTCTTCCCGGATCCGAAGCGATGCAACTTCTTTCATTCGTTTCAGGATTCTTCCAAGCAGTACATCGTCTTTCGGACTGTCCTCAATTCGGAGATTCAGCTTTGTCTGTCCCAGGCCGGAAAGCAGCCGTACATCCGCTTTGTTTGCCTGAAGATATGCCTGCAGTTTGTCAAAGTCGATCTTCGCATCCTCCCTGAGCTTCAGACTCAGCATTCCTTTGGTATATTCGATCACATCGGCACCGCTCATGTTGGCCAGCGCTTTGATCATGGAAATCATCAGGAGGTTGTGAACACTGTCCGGCATATCACCGTATCGATCGATCAGCTCATCGAACATCTCGTCGTAGTCTTCCTCAGAACGAATGACTGCGATTTTCTTGTAAGCTTCCAGTTTCTGCCTTTCATTGCTGATATAGGTCGAAGGAATAAAAGCATCTACCTTGATATATACAGTAGTCTCAAAAGCTTCCTCCGGTGGCCTGTCACGAAGAGTATCCATGGCTTCCCGAAGCAGCTTGCAGTACAGATCATAGCCGACCGCTCCCATATGGCCATGCTGCTCCGGACCCAGTATATTGCCGGCCCCGCGGATCTGCAGATCCCTCACTGCTATCTTAAATCCGCTTCCGAAGTCTGTGAACTCTCCAATCGCTTCCAGGCGTTTCTCTGCTGCTTCCTGCAGCACTTTACCCTGCCGGTAAAGAAAATAAGCATATGCCAGCCTTGTTGAACGTCCGACACGACCTCTCAGCTGATAAAGCTGAGAAAGTCCCATCGTGTCGGCATCCCGTACGATCAGTGTATTGGCATTCGGTATATCCAGTCCTGTTTCAATAATGGTCGTACAGACCAGAACATCGATATCCCCTTCGACGAAACGCAGCATAACTTTCTCCAGCTGGCGTTCATCCATCTGGCCATGCGCGATCTCGATTCTGGCTTCCGGAATGAGTTCCTGCAGCCGATGAGCAGCCATCTCGATATTGTTGACACGATTATACAGATAGAAAACCTGTCCTCCCCTGCCAAGTTCACGGTAAACGGCTTCTTTGACCAGCTGTTCGTCATCTTCCATGACATAAGTCTGGACCGGGATTCGATGCTGCGGTGCTTCTTCCAGAAGAGACATATCCCGCATTCCGTTCAGACTCATATGAAGTGTTCTGGGAATCGGTGTAGCCGAAAGAGTCAGAACATCGACGTCTTTCTTCATGGCCTTGATCTTTTCCTTGTGCGAGACACCGAATCGCTGCTCCTCATCCACGATCAGAAGTCCAAGATCTTTATACTCCACATCCTTGGACAACAGCCGGTGTGTACCGATCACGATGTCTACGGTTCCTGCTCTAAGGCCTGCAAGAATGAGTTTCATCTGTTTAGGCGTATCGAATCGGGACAGAAGCCCTACTGTCACCGGATAGTCTTTCATCCGGCTGACGAAGGTATTGTAGTGCTGCTGAGCCAGGATCGTCGTTGGTGCAAGCAGTGCTACCTGTTTGCTGTCCTGCACTGCTTTAAAAGCGGCACGGATTGCGATTTCCGTTTTGCCGTAACCAACATCTCCGCAGATCAACCGATCCATGATATGATGGCTTTCCATATCCCGTTTTGTATCTTCGATCGCAGCGATCTGATCATCTGTCTCTTCAAAGGGAAACGCATCTTCAAATTCCCGTTGCCAGACTGTATCCTTCCCGAATGGATATCCGGCCCGGCTTTGCCGTTCGGCATAGAGAACCAGAAGATCTTTGGCCAGCTTTTTAACGCTCTCCTTTACCTTCGCCTTCGTTCTCTGCCAGTCACTACCACCCAGTTTGTTGATTCTGGGAGATGCCTCTTCTCCGGCAACATATTTCTGCAGAATATCCAAAGAGGTGGTTGGAACATACAAAACGCCGCCGTCTTTATAGAGGATCTTGAAATAATCCCGACGTGTATTTTCGTCATCCATCTGCACAATTCCCTGATAGATGCCGACACCATGGTTTTCATGAACAACATAATCGCCTACAGACAGATCGCTGAAGTTCTCGATACGTTCCCCTGCCTTGAACCGGCGGCGTTTTCTGCTTTTTCCCCGTCGGCTTTTCTCGGCCATCTCCTGCATGGAAATGACATAAAACTTTGCATCCGGATAGACAAATCCGCGCTTCAGACTTCCTTTTGCGCAGGCGACAGTGCCGGGACGGATATCTGAAGTATAATCTTCAAACAAATAGGCCGGCACTTCTTCCTCTTTCAGCTGTGCGACGGCTCGTTCTGCCCGAAGACCGCTTTCATAAAGAAGGATCGTACTGTAACCAAGAGAAATATTGGCTTTCATCTCTTCCAGCAGCATACGCGGCTCACTCGACAGCACGTTGACTGAACGGCTGTTGACCCGCAGGATATCCTGTATATAGAAAGCATCCTGCGTACTGGATAAGAGACTGCACAGAAATACCCGAGCAAAGCCGTTCATCTCTTCCTCGATCTCATCGAAATCGGGAAACATATCTTTCTGGGATGGAAGCAGATACCCTCCGCGAAGCCGTCCCTCGAGACTGTTCGAAAGTTCATCTTTCAGCAGCCGGATCCTCTCACGGATTCTGGCTGGCTCCTGAAAGATCAGCAGGCTTTGTGGATCGATATAGTCCAGAATACTGACAGTTTTGTCATAGAACAGATTGGTATAGCTCTCGAGGCCGCGCATTTTTCCGGAAGCGAGTCTGCTTAAGAAGTGCTGCGTCATTCCTCTTAATCTGTCTGCTTCTTCCTCCAGTCCCAGACTTCGAAGATGTGCTTCTTCCTCTTCCAGTTCCCGTCGGATCTTCTTCGTACCTTCATCCAGCTGTTCTTCCTTAACGAGGATTTCAGAGACCGGGTAGATCGTCACATATTCCAATCGCTGCTGTGAACGCTGCGTTTCCGCATCCAGCACACGGATTGAGTCGATTTCATCGCCCCAGAGCTCAATTCTGACTGCATTATCCTCCGCCTCATCCTGAGCGATCGGATAAACATCCACGATACCGCCGCGAACTGCAAACTGACCGGGGCCTTCTACCTGGTCATTTCGTTCATACCCCATCAGCACCAGATTGGCAGTCAGTTCATCCAGTGGAAGATCCTGTCCGATCCTTCGTCGGATCACAAAACTTTCCCAGTCTTTCTTTGGAATCAATCGGTCATAAAGAGCTTCAACAGAGAGGATCAGTGTACTGACACGACCTTCCCTGAGCGCACGAAAGACTTTCATCCGGCTCTCTTCGATCGCCAGTCCACGGACATCGACGCTGTAAAAGAGAGGATCCTTCGCAGGAAGAAAGTACGTTCCTTTCGGATCATAGAAACGCATTTCTTCTGCGACTTCTCTGGCTTTCAGATCATTGGGTACAATAACCAGAAGCGGATGATGAGAAAAGTTCGCCAGCGCCTGAGAAAGATGATTCTGAACTGAATCGCCCACTCCGCTGATCAGAAACGGCTTCTTGTCTTCAATGTGACGAAGTGCGGTTTCTATGTAGCTCTGATGCCGGATCGGACTGTAGATCCCGTGCATCTTTTCATGTTCACTCATCGGCTTTTCCTTTTGTATTGTAGATGTTCATCGTTTTCTCAACACCATTCGTGATGATCGAGATGGCGGCATCAGCTGCTTCGTCGATCGTTCGGCTGATCTGTTCGATTTCTTCTTTTGTAAAATGCGAAAGAACATAGTCTGCCAGATCCCATCCCTCCGGCTTTTCTCCTACCCCGATGCGTACTCTGGGAAAAGCCTGTGAGCCGATCTCTGCAATGATGTTTTTCATTCCGTTATGCCCGCCAGCCGATCCTCCCCTTCGGACCCTGATCGTTCCGAAAGGCAGGGAAACATCATCATAGATGACGATCACATTTTCCGGAGGAATCTGATAATAGTTCATCGTCTCTCTGACTGCTCGTCCGGAGAGATTCATATACGTCATCGGTCGGATCAGTGCGACACTCTCGCTGCCGATCTTTCCAAGGGAAACCATAGCTTGAAACTTTCCGTGTTCAGATGGAAAATTTTCTTTTTCATGCACACGAAATGCCGCCTCGAAGCCTACGTTGTGGCGTGTCGCGGCGTACCGTTTTTCGGGGTTCCCCAATCCAGCAATTAAATACATGGTCTGCTCCCGATATGTTTTTTTGATAGAACTTTATTTTATCATGAAGCTGTGATATAATCAATTAGTTATGCAGAACTTGCAAAGGCTTTTTCAGGAGAACATAATCGAATGAAGCATATTCATTTTATCGGAATCGGCGGAATCAGCATGAGCGGAATCGCCTGTGCCATGAAATCACTAGGCTATGAAGTAACCGGATCCGACCGACAGATAGGAGATACCTATCCTCTTCTGATGCAGGCGGGCATTCCCGTACGCATCCCCCAACAGGCGGAAAATATTACCCCCGACATTGATACGATCGTATATACAGCTGCTATTCATGAAGACAACCCGGAACTGATCGCTGCCAGAAAGAGCGGCGCAGAAGTTCTTTCCCGTGCAGAAATGCTTGGCCGGCTGTTTGATCATTATGATACGCCCATTGCTGTTGCCGGCTCTCATGGGAAGACCAGCACCAGCAGTATTCTGGCACACATCTATATGGCTGCAGGGCGTGATCCTTCTTTTAATATCGGCGGTATCCTCCACAACACCGGGACAAATTTCCGTATCGGTCAGGGTGATCCGATGATCATCGAAGCCTGTGAATATACGGACAGCTTTCTCCATTTTCATGCCAAATACAACATCATTACCAACATCGAACCAGAGCATCTGGATTATTTCCGCACCTTTGAGAATGAACAGCATTCCTTCCAGCAATATGTGGAAGGGATGAAAGAAGGCGGTGTACTGGTTACATCACCTGCGCTTAAACCGTTGTTCGTTTCATTGATCAAAGATAAGAATATTCGGATCGTCACCGCTTCCCTCGACGAAGAAGCTGATTTTACCGTATCGGATGTGATCCACCACGAGACAGGTCTCGGATATTCTTTCCATCTCATCGAAAACGGTAAGGATCATGGCCGGCTGGATCTTTTTGTTCCCGGCTTGCATATGGTCTATGATGCGCTCCTTGCTGCAGCACTGTCTGTTTCAGAAGGGGTTCCGTTCGATGCTGTTCGAGAGGGAATCGCTGCTTATCAAAGTACGAAGAAACGTTTCGAATATCTGGGCGAATATCACGGCGCCAAAGTGATCGATGATTACGCTCACCATCCCACAGAGATCAAAGCCCAGCTGAAAGCCGCACGGGAAGTGCCTTTCAAGGAACTGTATGTTGTTTTTCAGCCGCACACCTACAGTCGAACGATCACATTCTTTGATGATTTCGTCGATGCTCTTTCTATGGCGGATCATGTGATTTTGTGTGATATTTATGCGGCACGGGAAGTCGATACCGGCGAGGTATCCTCTGCAATGCTGGCAGAAGCCCTTCGCAAACATGGTGTGGATGCTGTTCACATTCCGGTGTTCGAAGAAATCGAAAAATATTTAGAAAAAAAGATTTCAACAGACGATATGTTGATTACTATGGGAGCCGGGAATGCAGTAAAGATCGCGACTGACCTGCTCTCCTCCTCCGAAATTCAGTAATTATCCACATTATCCACATCCGTTCGCTTTCAAACACTTGTTCACATCCTGGGGATAGTTTTTTCGTTTTTGTGGAAAACCCCGAACAAAAATAGTGTATTCTAAGCGTTTTTTATGTTCGTTTTCAAGGTTATCCACAAAAAAGTGGATAACCTTTTGTTCTTCTTCCGTTTTCTTTGGGACTTGTCGCCCTCTTCACAAACGATTCTGATTGTGCTATATTGTTAATGTCCAAGGAGAACCTTTGGTTACTAGAGAGATAATTATAGAGAGAGAACAAGGAAAATAACCATGCCTGCCTTATTTTTTAACCAGGATCAGTATGATTTTCAAATACCTGTGTCTGATCAGTTCATTCTTCATGATATGCCGGAAGCCAACGGCAATTATGTCAAAGTATATTTGTACGTATTTCGTTCCTTCTATCGTAATATTCCTGATTTTTCCACTGCCAAAGCAGCGGAAATGCTCCATATGTTAGAATCTGACGTACTCCAGGCTCTCACCTACTGGCAGAAGCAGGGTGTTCTTACACTGCGCCAGGATGGCGAACAGCTCTGGATTTCTTTTGGTGCCTCTCAGCCAATGCCGCCCAAAGGAACACATATTTCGGAGGACCGTGTCCAGACACCGCCGGAGGCCAAGGTCATCCGGGTCGAGCGCAAACCGGTCTACTCTCCGGAAGAAATCGAGATCTATTCCAAGAATCCCACGACCAAACGACTTTTCCAGAGTGCCGAAAAACTGCTCGGCCAGCCCCTTGGCCCATCAGATATGATGATCCTGTTTGGTTTTCTGGATTATTACCGTCTGGATGTCGATGTTATCCTCTTCCTGATCAAAACCTGTATCGAATCCGGAAATCGTTCTTTCCGCTATATGGAAAAGGTTGCCGAAGACTGGTCTGACCATCAGATCGATTCTGTTGAAGCAGCAGAAAAATATACCCTTCGCTTCAAGCTGTATCTTCCTGTTTATAAAGCACTGGGTATGAACTATCATACCCCAAACGATGTCGAACAGGAATATTTTGATCGTTGGATCTATCAGTATGGCTTCTCGCTGGATATTATCCTGGAAGCTGCACGGCGCACTTTCCAGAAAACCGGCAAAGCAAGCTTTAAGTATATGGAAGGAATTCTGAATCCATGGTATCAGCAGGGTGTCAGAAATCTCTCCGATATTGCGGCACTGGATCAGGCTTTCCTTGGCACAAAAGTTTCTTCGGGAATGTCCACAAATCGCAAAGGCTCTTATTTTGTTGCCTCCACGACACCTTATTATGATTATGAAACCTACGAAAGGCTGGCAAAACCAGCCCCGGAAGAAAGTGAAGATTGATTATGGCTATCTCTGTTCATCCGAAAATCTGGCACGAATATGAAGAAAAGAGGCGGCAGGCTGAATCTGACGCCGCTTTTCGTCGTATAGAGGTATACCGGAAAATTCCCCGCATCCGAGAAATCGATCAGGCATTGGAACAGACCGGAATCAATGCAGTACGTACTTACCTTCAGTCTCCCGGAAAAAGCAAAGAGGAACTGCTCCGTGAGCTGAAAGAAACCAATCATCATCTCCGCGAGGAAAAAAAGGCGCTGCTGAAGCAAGCCGGTATTTCTGAGAACTATGCGGATCCCATCTATCAGTGTCCCTACTGTCAGGATACCGGTTTTTCTGACGGGAAGCGCTGCCGTTGTCTGACTCAGCGTCTGATTGACGAAGCCTATGAAGCTTCCGGTATTCGTGAAGAACTTGAACGAAACAATTTTCAAACATTCAATATTGCCCTCTTCTCCCGTAATGTACTGGAAGGGCAAAAGGTCTCACCACGCAAAAATATCGCTGATGTTTCGAAAATGGCCTACTCTTATGCAGAAAATTTCCCGAACAACGAACCGGACAGCATGATCTTCTACGGAGGTCCCGGCACCGGGAAGACTTTTTTGTGCGACTGTATCGCCAAGATGGTCCTGGATCGGGGCTTTACCGTTCTTTATCTTACTGCCAATCAACTCTGCTCCGCCATGGAGGAATACAGATTCCACCGCAATATGGAGATGCAGGATAAAGCTCAGCTCATCCATGATCAGATCGGTGAAGTCGATCTTCTGATTATCGACGATCTTGGATCCGAATACCTGAACCAGGTAACTGCGGCGGATCTGTTCGAATGCTTTAATCAGCGGATCCTGAAGAAAAAAGCTACACTTATCTCCACCAATCTGGAGCCGGACCGGCTTAGAAACCTTTATATGGATCGTTTGTTCTCCCGATTCAAGGGGTACTACCGGTTCGTTCCTTTCTTCGGGCCGGATCTGAGAACAATCAGCCGTTCGTAAAATATTTACACCCGGCTCCGAACTTTCTGAATGAAAGGATCTCAGAAGCAAATGAAAAAACTGCTTAAGATAGCGCTCTTTTGTGTCCTGATTCCGTTTATCGCCAGCTTGCCGGGATTGATCCTTGGTTTTGCCGGACTATCCCAAGCAAATATAGTCATCGTTCCGGTATTAACGGTCCTGATCTATGTTCTGTTCCGAAAAAAGCTGGATTTGCCGTTCGCAGCAAAAACAAACGGGATCTGGGCATTGATCCTTCTTGTCTGTTTCACGATCATGATGCTGTTCTCTTCCGGCAACGTGGAAGGTGTCATCATGGCTAACTTCGCCTGGTTCATCCTTCCCTTCGCCCCCATCATACTGATCCATGCACTGATGGGACAGAGCATGCTGCTCTATCTGACAGCTTTCCTGACCTATATAGCCGCTTTTGCAGTAGCCGCATGTTTCGCAAAGATCAAGCTGAAGAAAGTTTGGATTCCCTTTGTAGTTGCCGTGATCTGCCTCGCAACGAGTACGGTTCTGTACCTGAACCGACCTTCCGTGAAATATGCCGGTCATGGCTTTGATTACATGCATGGTTATTCCAGTACGGATTTTAAAGACTATATGGTCTATAGTGAGCATTCGAAGTTGGCAGTCCCGGAAAGTGAAGTATCTCTGATAATCGAAAACGAGGAAGACATGCCTGTCCTCGACGGCGCGGAAGCATGCTATCCTCTTTATGCGGCATTTGCAAAAGCCGTATACAAGGATATCGACGTCATTGAAAAAAACTGGCTGAAAGAATCTGACAGCCAGTATTTCAACGGCAAGATCGT
>JAFOIR010000224.1 GCA_017420625.1 Bacillota bacterium | reverse complement strand
TTCACGGTGCGTTGCTTCGTATGAATCGCAGTATTCAGGCCGAAGGTGCATTTGGTGAAATGAAGTGGAACCGTTCCTATGACCGATTCCGACGAAGAGGGCTGAAAAAGACAAAATTGGAGATTATGCTCATCGCTTGTGGATTTAACCTTCATAAATTCCACTTGAAGAAGCTGGAAAAACAGCAAGCCGCTTAACATTTCATGAAGAGCAGATCCTTTTACACGCACTGATTTCAGTGGGTGCGCTTCGAATACTCTTTTCATAGCTAATGGTGCCTAAAATGATAAAACAAGAGCTTGATCTTTGATTTTCAGATCAAGCTCTTGTTATTTGTGGAGTTTTCTTACAACCCCTTTTTCTTTTTGTGTCATTCTTCCGGTTCCGGGTTTTCTCTGCGGATCAGCAGTTTCTCGACCCGTCGCTCCTCCGTCTCGAGGATCGTCAGTACCAGATTCTCATAGGTGATCTGATCTTCCGGTTCCGGGAACCCGTTATTCAGTTCGATGGCCCATCCGCCGACGGTATCACTGTCAAAGTCAAACTCATCCTCGGGTATCTCCATCAGCTCCAGAAATTCGGAGATCGCCATGTCTCCGTCGATCTCATAGCTTCCGTTGGGCTGAATAGTATAATTCGGTTCTACGATATCCGTCTCATCCCAGATTTCTCCTACAATCTGCTCCAGGACATCTTCCATACTGACAACGCCCAGCGTCCCGCCGTATTCGTCTGTTACGATGGCAAGATGCTGCTGCGCCAGCCGGAGCTCATTGAGAACGGCAGGAAGCTTCATTGTCTTATAAACATAACAGGGCTGCATAAGCAGTTTTCGGATGTCGACCTGCTCCTCGTCCGTCAAAGCCTTCAGAAAATGATTCAGATACAGCACGCCGATAATATTATCAATGCTGTCTTCGTAAACCGGCAGTCTTGAGTAGGTGGATGATTCCACGACTTCTAGGATCTCATCCCAGTCATCTTCAATATCCAGTGCTACCATATCCACGCGCGCGGTCATGACTTCATTGGCCTGAACCTCGGAAAAGTCGATCGCCGCTTTCACCAGCTCCGACTGATCTTCATCCAGGACATCTTCGTCCTCTGCGGTATCGATGATCGTCTGCAGCTCTTCCACGCTGCGGTCTTCCTCCGGCTCGCCCTTCATCCCGGCGGTTATGAGATTGACCAGTCCCACTACCAGCCATGTTACCGGATAAAGGCATATACGCAGCACCTGGATCGCCCTCGCATTGGCAATAGCATACCGGGTTGCGTTCTGCTTTGCCATGATCTTCGGAATGGTTTCACCGAAGATCACCACGATGACCGTAATCAGGACTGTGGACAGCCAGGTAAACGAAGATCCCAACAGATTCAACACCAGAATGGAGCTGAGGGATGATGCTGCTATATTGACCAGATTGTTCCCAATCAGGATTGTGGACAGAGAATCGTCAAACCGTTCTGCCAGCTTCAGCGCCCGGGCCGCTCTTTTATTTCCATCCTCGGCAAAATTTTCCAGACGGATCTGGTTGCAAGAGGAATAGGCCATTTCCGATGCCGAGAAGAAGCTGGACAGAAGCACACAGATGAGGATTGCAATAATATTCCAGATCATGCTTCATCCTCCTCTCCGTCCTCCGGATCGGAAGGCGCCAGCTTTCGGACCTGAAGCATCAGGATCCGATTGTGTTCCATCGCACTGACTGTGATCTGCATCCCAGCATACTCAAACTGATCTCCCTCCTGCGGGATCCGGGAAAACTGCTCATACGCCAGCTCTCCCATCAGTTTGTTTGTCAGTTCTTCATCGTCTTCATCGTCAACTTCCAGATCCAGTTCGTCAAGGACGTCTCCCAGTGTCTCCTGGGAATCCACCTCATAAAGATCCTCTCCGATTCGTTGGATGGGTTCCATCGCAACATCGTCTTCGTCCCAGATCTCACCTACCAGTTCTTCGAGAATGTCTTCTACCGTGATGATTCCTCTGGTTCCCCCGAAGTTGTCGGTGATAACAGCCATATTCAGTTTCTTGCGGGACATAATGGAAAGAAGCTCATCGATCTTAATGGACGAGTGCACAAAATACGGCTCATCCAGCAGCGGACCCAGATCCAGATGATCTTTATTGTGGAGATACTCCTTAATAAAGGTGCGGATCTGAAGGATCCCGATGATGTTGTCCACACTTCCCGAATATACTGGGATCCGGCTGTGGGTCTCCTTTTTGATCAGTTCCAGGATTTCATCCGGCGTCTTTTCTATGTCTACCGCAACCAGATCCACGCGGCTGGTGAGAACGCTCTCGGCGGTAACATCGCCAAACTGCAGTGCGGATGAAATCAGATCACTCTGCTCTTCATCCAGAGAACCTTCTTCCGCCATGTCTTCGATAATGTCATACAGTTCCTCTTCGGTGACCGATGCTTCCGGCTCCCTTTTGGCAAGGCGGGAAACACCCTTTCCTATCATCGTAAGGAACGCCGACAGCGGCTGAAGGATGATCATAAACAGACGGAGTGATCCTGCCGTGGCCAGACAGATATGCTCACTGTACTTTTTCGCAATGCTCTTCGGCAGCATCTCTCCAAAGAAGAACATCAACAGTGTTATCAGCAAAGTTGAGATTGTCACTGCCGACATTCCCCAGATCCGGGTCACGGCTACCGTCACCACAGATGCTGCGGTCAGATGAATAATGTTGGTGCAAATTAAGATCGTTGTTACTGCACGGTCAAAATTATCCGTGATCCACAGCGCCTTTTTGGCTCTGTTGTCTCCCCGGTCCTGATCCGTTTTCAGTTTCGTCTGTGACACCGATGCAAATGCAGTTTCTACCAGTGCAAAATACATGGCACACAGAATCAGAACTGCAGCAACAATAAACGACAATCGACTGCCGTCATCCATAAAGGATTTTCACACTCCTCCTACAATAATAATCAGTGGTGTTAGATACCTAATGTCCAATTAGGTCTAACCTATCTATTGCTTAAGCTGTTAGAATGGATGGGCATCGGTATGACGTCGTGCTCCTAGGACCATAAGCGTCCGTAACATAGCC
>JAFOIR010000223.1 GCA_017420625.1 Bacillota bacterium | reverse complement strand
GAATAACGTCCGCCGATATAGTCATCCATGAAGAATGCCTGCAGGAAGGCATCGCTCTTGGCAAGAGGAGAAGTTTCGGAAGTAACAGCGATCAGGTGTTTGGCACTGTCAAGACCGGCTTTCTCCAGTGCATCCATAACGAAAGACTGGTTGGTCAGCGTCTCTAAGGTAGTACCGGATTTGGAAACGATGATAAACAGAGAATGAGCAACATCCACGGAAGCAAGGACAGCCGATGCATCATCCGGATCAACATTGGAGATGAATTTGGCTTCCATCTTGAATTTGCCGTTGACTTTAGCCCAGTTCTCCAGTGCCAGATACATGGCGCGGGGACCAAGGTCGCTGCCGCCGATACCGATCTGGACGACGGTCGTGAATTTCTCACCATTGGCATTGGCAATTTCACCGCTGTGAACCTTATTGGCGAAGTCCGCGATCTTCTTCTGTTCGTTCAGATAGAACTCACGCTTATTCACGCCGTCAGCAAATACGTCGTCACCAAGCTGTCCGCGGGTCAGATGATGCAGGACCATTCGCTTTTCACCGGTATTGATAATAGCGCCGTTATACAGTTCCTTGAATTTCAGAGCCAGCTCCTGTTCGTCCGCCAGTTTCTGAAGACCATTCAGGATCTGATCATCGACAGCTTTCGCAGCAAAATTGTAAGCCATGCCTTCTGCCATCGGAATGCAGTACTTGCCAACACGCTCGGCACCCTTCTCACCGGCCAGGACGTCTTTTAAAGAGACTTTTTCCGCATTTTTCAGTTCTTCGAAGGATTGCAGTGTATCCAGATTCTTCCAATTAGCCATTTTTTGACCTCTTTCGTATAAATTATATTATAAGCCTGCACAGCAAGCCGAAATAGTTCATCCTATATTATCCTATATTCAAAAACGAATTGCAAGATTTTTCTGCCAATTCTAACAGTTTCCCGGATACACATATTTGAGATGTTCTCTTGCTGCATCCACCAGTTGGTAGATCAGCCGGACGCTGGTCGGACGGCGGTCCGTCATCCGGTAGCGCGGGAAGAAGCGGGAAATATGAAGCGGAATTTCCGAACCTAAGCGCCCTTCATATACTCCATCAAGAGAAGCGACCCAGGAAGAGAGTTCATGCATTTCTTTTTCTGAATCATTCTCTCCCGGTACGATCAGAGTGGTCAGCTCCACGTGGCAGTGTTTGACAGCTTCTCGTATGAAGTCCATGGTCATCTGACGGCTGCCGTGAAGGATATCGGTATAGTAATGATCCGTAAAACCTTTGAGATCGATGTTCATGGCATCGATATACGGTGTCAGCTGATCCAGCACAGAAAGAGAGGCTGTTCCGTTTGTCACGAGGACGCATTTCATACCCATCTCGTGCACGAGACGAGCAGTGTCCCGAACATATTCATATCCGATGAGCGGTTCGTTGTAGGTGAAGGCGATTCCGATATTGCCCCGGTTTTGATAGGACGCTGCGATCCCGGCGAGCTCCTCAGGAGCAATGTCCCTGACGGCGATCAGTCCCATCCTGGGATCCAGGATTTTTTCCAGTTCCTCTTTTCGTGCGATCTCATAGTTCTGACAAAATGGACAGGAGAGATTGCAGCCGTAACTGCCAACGGAGAGAATACGGCTTCCGGGGAAAAAGCGTGCGAGAGGCTTTTTTTCGATGGGATCCAGTGCAAGAGAAGTGATTTTGCCATAGTTTTCAGGAACGATCTTTCCATCCCGGCATATTCGGGCACCGCAGGTGCCGGTCCTGCCTTCAGACAGATGGCAATGATGAAAGCAGACGTCGCAGACAGGCATATGCTTGCTCCTTTTTAGTGATGTCGGATAACTTCGAAACGTTCAAGAGTATAGGGATCTGTAGAACGGATGCCGCCTTTCTGACGGGCGATGTCGATCTGATCTTCCACCGTATCCACACCATCCAGATCCGGCAGGAGAAGACCGCGTCTTCGCCCGTAGGATACGATGACACCATAGCGCTTGACATCCAGCAGGGACGGTGAATCGATCACTTCCGGAGAACCGAGTACGTCGACCGAGATATCCAGATTGGGCAGTTCATCTTTACGGATCGGATAGAAACGAGGATCACGGGTAGAGGCGCTGATAGCATTCTGTATGATTTCCTCGGCTACAGAATCAGTCGTTGAAAGGATCGTACCGATGCAGCCCCGAAGATTACCGTGTTCATGGATTGAGACAAAGGCACCGGCCTTTTGAGTGCGCATCTCTTCCGGAACCCAGTCGGGGATGGAGAGCTTCTTGTGTTTCCGGATCCAGCTTTCCAGCGAAGCTCTGGCGAGCCGGACATACGGATCACCGGCAGGCTTTGGAAGCAGAGTCACGATACCGTATCCGACTCCGGTCACATCTTCATGAGAAAGAACCTGTACATCCAGAGAAAGACCATCCAGAGCACCGGCCATCATCACAAAGGAACGGTGACCGCATTCGGCGGCTTCAGACAGGAAGCCTTCATCGAAATCGAGCAGGGCTTTCAGGTCAGTCGATCCGCCGGATATGGCTTCGAAGATACTCATGAGCCGCTGATCATACTGCGGTCCTTCGGGAGCAAAACCGTAGGGCCCGTAAGTTTGAAGTTTGTGAGAAAGATCGCCGCTGGCAACATAGACCGCCCGGCGATTAAGCGCATCCACTGCTTCCCGGATCATCCGGCCGAAACGGTAATGCTCTTTAAGAGAAAGTCCCGAGAGGCCAAGACGGATGATCTTAAAATCCGAATATTTCTGTCGGATGAAGTAAAGAGGGATCATCGTTCCGTGATCCAGTTTCTGATCACCGCGGTATGTTCTTTCGCCTTCGATCCCGGCAGGAAAACCGTCCTGATCAGCGAGACGGCAGATTTCTTTTACAAGCTCTTCGTCGTAGGTCTCTTCAAATCGGACGTTTTTCGCCCGAAACATGGAAAAATCACCCTCCGCACCCTGGCCGGGTGAAATATGAAAATAGTCCGAATACATCAGTGCATGCGGACTGGATATGATAATGGTTTCCGGTTTGAGACGTGCGATCTCATCGGCCACTTTTTCATAGGCGCGGATCGTCTTTTCGATCTGTTTTTCTCCGCCTCTTCCGACGTCCGGAATGATCAGCGGCGGATGGGGAACGACAAATGCACCAAGGATCGGCATGGAATTCCTCCTTCCTGAAGGACAGAGCCTACTGGAAATATACAGGTCTGACCGGCTGACCGGTCAGGCTCGACTGAATGATCGCATGACACACAGCTATGGTATTGGCGCCTTCTGCTGCCGGTGTATCCACCGGACGGCCGGTCCGGATCGCTTCATAGAATGCTTCGAATTCTCCGGCAGCATTATGAGAATTGATGTTGATGGGAATCTCTGTTTCAGAGAGAATGCCGTCCGGATGATCCGGATCTTCCTGATAGGAATAGAGCGTCATGGAAGGACTGGTATTGTCGGTGATGATCGTACCCTTTGTGCCGTAGAAGACAGAGCGCATCGTATAGGTTCTCCGGCAGCTGATGGAGCAGAAGACCTTGCCGATCACGCCTCTCGGAAACTGAAGGATCGCCACATGGGTATCATCATAAGGCGTCATCTCAGCAAAAGTTTTATGCGTCCCATAGGCCATGACTTCCACCGGATCACCGGCGATCCAGCGCAGCAGATCCACCGCATGACAGCCGCCGCCCACGATACCGTTTCGAAGCGGATCCGAACGCCAGGTACCGGCACGGTAGATTTTGGTATAATCGTGGGCATATTCGGATTCCACAAAGGTCAGATCACCGATCACGCCTTTTTCAATGAGCTCTTTAGCCTGTCTGAAACCTGGTGTAAAACGGCAGATCTGGCCGACCATGAAGGTTTTCTCGCTGTTTTGTGCTGCGCGAACGATCGCTTCGATATCTTCTCTTGTAAGAGCCAGCGGTTTTTCACACAGCACATGTTTGCCGGCCGATAAAGCATCTTCTGCCATCCGGCGATGATCCTGATCCGGAGAAGCGATGATCACTGCATCCAGCAAAGGATCATCCAGCATATCACGGTAATCTTCATAAAGATTACCCACTTCCAGTTCTTTTCCGATTCGGATCAGTTTGTCTCGATCGATATCACACAGTGCATAGAGCACAGGAAGATCCTGATCCGGGACACCTTTTTTCGCCAGAGAAGCCGCCGTTTTCTGAACCCCGATGGCATGGCTTTTTCCCATGCCAAGGCCAATGACTCCTACCCGAAACATCAGAGGACCCCTCCGATCTTTCGTTTGCCGCATTCGGTGCAGAAATTGCCGCCGGTATTTCTGGCTCCGCAGCTGCATACCCAGACGGCAGAGTTGGATCCGGCAGGTTTTACGCCGTCCGGACCGGTGACCCCAAGGGCTCGTTCACTTTGTGCGGTGGGTCTGGGTGCCTGACCGCGAAGATAAGCGATCATGTCAGCGTTTTTGGACGGTGCCGCCGGATTGGGTGTGGCAGGCTGAGCCGGGGCGGCAGAAGGCATGCCAAACATGGCAGCCGCCGGAAAGGCTCCTATACCAGCCGGATTGGATCCCGCGATCCTGACACTGTCAGCCATGGCTCCGACAAGCGCACCCTGTGCCATGGCAGGGTTTTTGAGTGTCGCGATCCGCTGAGCTTCGCGGACTTCCTCAGCTCCGTGGACTTTTACGCTGTCGATCGCGATACTGCTGACTTCGATCCCGTGCTGGCCGAACCATCCTTCTTTGGTGGCTTCTCTTAAGGCATCACAAAGAGCAGTGGTATTTTGAATGATCTGATAAGGCCTCTGACCATTTTTTGTCATGATCTGTGTCGCCGGCTGAAGAGCGGAAAGCATGGAAGCCGTGACCTGGAGATTCAGCTGCTTTCGGGTATACTGTCCGGTGATATTGCCGACGAGTAATTTATAAAATTTGACCGGATCCGTGATCCGATAGGAAAAAGTTCCGCCAAGGGAGAGGCCGCCGTCCATGTCGAGTCCCAGGGATTCATCGCCTACAGCAAAAGGAATGGGGGCTGCAGTCTGGAACCGGTTTCCATAGCACTCCATCATATTGACATAGTAGACACGATGGACGATAGGCTGAACATCGCCGCCGCCGTAGGCGACACGCTGCAGGGCAGTGGAAAAAACACCCTTGAAAAAGCCGTCCGGCTGATTGGGATCATGGAATTCATGAGCACCGGGCTCTGTGCAGACATCCACGATCTTTCCGTTTGCCGTAGCGATCACAGCCTGGCCTTCGTTTACCATGATGATCGATCCGTTTGTAATGACCTGATCATCCATACGAGTATTGGCACTGCGCGCACCTACACGTTTATATCCGCGCTGAAGCAGTACATCCGGACCCATGGCGTCAGATTGAAAAACCTCCCGCCACTGCTCGTCCATAACGCTGGGGATGGCGCTGGTAAATGCTCTGATGATTCCCATAGAATCTGCCCTGACCTTCCTTTGTATTTTCTGGCTTCATTATATCGAAAAACTATGAATTATTCAATCATTCCTCATTGCCAGAAAGTCAAAAAACAGGTATAATCAAAATAGTGTTTATTTCAACTTATTTTACAGGAGGAACCCCCATGAAAGTTAACATTGGTACTTATTCCTTTGGCGGCATCGAGTCTTATCTTGGACTTGGCCTGACCCTCAAAGAGAAATTTGAAAAGATCAAATCCCTTGGATTTGACGGTGTTGAACTTCTTCCTGTCGACCTGGACAACCCCGTAGAGGATATCAAAGCCTGGGCCGATGAGGTTGGTTTGGAGATCGTTTCTGTCCATGCAAAACCCGAACTTGAGATCGTGAAAAAGATGGCTGCTCTCGGCGGCAAAGCCGTGATCTGGGCCAGCACCCCCTTCAATTCCACTGAAGAAGCGATCGAAGTTGCTCATGAGCTTGACGAAATGGCTGAGATGGCTGCTCCTTACGGAATCAAGGTCGGTTATCATAACCATAGCCAGGAATTCTTCGTAGACAAGGGCAAATTCCTGCTGCAGACCGTTATTGACAACAGCTCCAAGTGCTACTTCCAGCTGGACTGCGGCTGGGCACAGAACGGCGGCGCTTATCCCCCGAGCTTCATCCGTCAGAATCTGAACCGCTTCATCGCGATCCATGTCAAAGAGAACAGCAAGGTTCAGGGTCCCGGACCTCGTCCCGCAAGCCGTCACGACCAGAAAGGCGGCGGAAGCCCGTTCGGCAATGTCAAAGAACTTCCGATTGAAGAGCGCATGAAGATTCTTGAAGGCTTCAAAGCCCGCATGAACGATCCGGAGCAGGCAAAACGCTTCTCTGTCCAGTGCAAGATGGGCGCTCCTGAGAGCAACATGAACTGGCAGGAGATCAAGAATGCTCTTGACGAGCAGGACTTCGAGGCATTCTGGGTCATCGAGCGTGAAGGCTTCTACGATGAGCACGACAAGTGCATCGCTGAAGACGCCGCATATGTCCATGAACATGTAAAATAAGAAATCAGTTTCTTGCCGAAGAGAGCTGTGACCTAGATCACAGCTCTCTTTTTTAACATTTTCTTTCTGTTTAGGCATATCATCGATGGATAATCAGGTAAATCAGAAAAACAACTGCCGGCATGTACTCTGGTACCGGCGAGGTGCAGCAAACTGGAATGAAGCTCTCCCGATCGGAAACGGACGGATCGGTGCCATGGTCTTCGGCGGTGTTCATCATGAGAGACTGGCACTCAATGAAGATACACTTTGGTCAGGCCTTCCGGGCTTTTATGATCAGCCTGACGCGCTGAAAGCCTGGGAAAAAGCCCGGGAGCTGACAGCTGAAGGACAGTATGTCGAGGCACAGAAAATACTGGAAAAAGACTTTACCTCCAGGCCAAGTGAAATGTATCTTCCCCTGGGTGATCTGATGATCGACTTTCCGAGCTCAGAAGGAAATTCCTATCGTCGGGAGCTGGATCTTAGAACCGGCGTAAGCAAAGTAAGCTATCTGCAGCAGGGGATCGTCTATGAGCGGGAATGCTTTGTCTCCTGCCCGGATCAGGTACTGGCGGTAAGGCTTCGTGCGTCAAAGCCGGAAGCTGTTTCCTGCCGGATCCGGCTGGAGACTAAACTCAAAGGATTCATTTCCGCTGATGATTCGCAAAAGGAAGAAATTGGCCGACTCATTCTTGACGGTGTCTGTCCAACTACGAAGATCGAGCGTGGACAGGGACAGGATGAAGTCCTTCAGGTCTATGAACATGAACCGGCAAAACAGGGAATCCATTTCTGTGCTGCTATGGCAGTTTGTCCTCAGGGCGGCCGGATCAACAAGATGCATGATGATTCACAGGATATGTTCGAGGTAGAAAAGGCCAATGAGGTGATCATTTACCTGGCTGTCCGGACATCCTTTGCCGGATGGAACAAGCATCCTGTACGGGAAGGAAAAGAATACAAGGAACCCTGTATGGCTGATCTTCAAAGTGCCGTGAGTCTTGGATGGGATGCTCTTCTTTCTCGGCATATTGAAGATCATCGGTCGCTGTATGAGAGATGTGAACTTACCCTGCCGGCAGGAAAGATATCTGATCTTCCAACAGATGAACGGCTGATCCGCCATGAAGAAGGCGCGGAGGATCAGGCGCTTTATGCACTGCTTTTCCACTATGGACGATACCTGACGATCGCAGCATCCCGCCCGGGAACTCAGGCCATGAATCTTCAGGGAATCTGGAACGATCATCTGAAGGCTCCCTGGCACAGCAACTATACCATCAACATCAATACCGAGATGAACTACTGGCCGACACTCCCGGTCAATCTTTCGGAATGCGCCGAGCCCATGATCCGATTGATCCGGGAACTTGACGAAAGCGGTAAACGAAGTGCGAAAGCATTTTATGATGCACCTGGTTTCTGCGCCCATCACAATACTGATCTTTGGAGGCTGTCTGGTCCTGTCGGAAACGGACAGGAAGGAAGCGGTCTCTGGGCGCTATGGCCGCTGTCCGGCGGATGGCTTTGCCGGCATCTGTATGAATACTACTGTTTCACAAAGGATACGGAATTCCTGAAAGACACTTTGCGGCCGATCCTTCAGGATGCTGCTTGTTTTTATATCTCTCAGCTTCGGGAAAATGAAAGCGGAAAGCTGGTTCTTACTCCGTCGACTTCTCCGGAAAATCAGTTTATCGTTTGTTCGGAGGATGGCAAGGAGAAACAGAAAGCAGCACTTTGTGAATGGACAGCCATGTCTCAGACGATCGTAAGGGATGTGCTGGAGATGCTGGCAGAAGTGGAGGAAACAGAAAGTGAATTTTCTTCAAAGATCCGGGAGATTATGCCGCGTCTTCAGGAACCGCTGATCGGAGATGACGGACGGATCCTGGAATGGAACAGAGATTTTCAGGAAGTGGAAGTCCATCACCGGCATGTATCTCATCTGTATGGACTTTATCCAGGAAGTCAATTCCATGTCATCACGGGTCAGGATGGTACAACGAAGCTTTCCGAGCTTGCTGAGGCGGCTAAAAAATCACTTCTGGTCCGCGGAGACGAAGGAACAGGCTGGTCACTGGCATGGAAAGTCTGTTTGTGGGCAAAACTTCGGGACGGGGATCATGCGGAGAAGCTCATCGATATGCAGCTTCGCATGAGTGATCCGGCTGTTCTCTGGCATGGAAGAGGCGGATCCTATCCCAATCTTATGTGTGCGCATCCCCCGTTCCAGATCGACGGCAACTTCGGTGTTTGCGCCGGAATTGCCCTGATGCTCCTGCAGGAAGAAGACGGAAAGCCTGTATATCTTCCGGCGCTTCCGAAAGCATGGCAGGAAGGGTACGTGCGGGGGCTTTGCCTCAGTGACGGCCGCACCGCTGATTTTTCATGGAAAGATGGACAGCTGAAGGAGTCTATGATAAGATAAAAGATAGCACAAAATGCATAGGAAAGAAGAGAGGCGGACAAATGGCAGCAATCATTCAAGAGGAGCGTGAGCTGATCACAAAGCTGATGAAGCAGACAGACTTAGGAGAAATCACTGGCGAGATCCTGCCGGTTTCCGGCGGCCTGATGCATCGGATGTACAAAGTCTATGCGGGTCAGATCCCCTATGCAGTCAAACATCTGAATCCGGAGATCATGAAACGCCCGGATGCCAAAGGAAATTTTGCCGCTGCAGAAGCTTTTGAGAAAATCCTGGAAGAAAATGGTCTGCCCATCGTTCCGGCTATGAGCTTTGCCGGAGAGAAGATGCAGGAAGTCGAAGGAAACTATTTCTATATCTACCGCTGGCAGGAAGGACAGATCACTGACTTTGGCAGCATTGACACGCATCAATGCCGCAAGGTCGGCAGGATCCTGGGACAGATGCATGCGATCGATTCCAGAAACATGCCGGAAGAAGACTTCGATTTCACGCCGGTCGATTTCGCAGCGTTTCTGGAAGAGGGTAAGAATCTTCCTGCAAAGATTGCCGGAATGCTCAGAAATCAACTGGATGAGCTCAGTGATATTCAGTCTTCGATCCTGGCAGCCGGAAACAAGCTTCCTTCTATGCGGGTGATTTCGGATGCCGATATGGATCCGAAAAATGTCATGTGGTATGAGGATAAACCTTCAGTGATCGATCTCGAGTGTCTGGATTATGCCAATCCCATGCGAGCTGTACTGGAACTCGGCATTCAGTGGGCACTTCGCAGCGTTTTTAAGGATGGTACGTCCACACACCAGTTCTTAAGAGAGAATCTTCTCGCCTTTTTCGAAGGATATCTGGAAGCCTACGATAACGGTTACCGGTCTTATGATGAGCTTTACGGACTGGTTTACCAGAACTGGGTCGAATGGCTTGAATATAATCTTAACCGGGCGATTGGTGTTGAAACATCAAGCGAAGAAGAGATCCGGCTGGGAGAAAGCGAAGCAGCAAATACATTATTGCTGATTCATGATCTGGCGGAAATTGAGCCACAGGTACGTGACATGCTGGAAAAGGATCTTCCGCCCATTGATCATAGGCGCTTCGATACACACGATGAGAAGCTTTGCTACTATGAGATCATGTTTGAAGGAGACCTTTCGTCCATCCCGGAATATTCTCTTCCGGAAGGCTATTCGATCGCTGCCGTATCAGCGGATGAGAACATGGAAGATATTAAGAAGGACTGGATCGGAATCGAGTTTTCCGCAAAGGAGTTTTCCTCCTATGAACAGGGAGAAGCTTCATGGGAAAAATATTATGAGGGCAGGCAGCAGATGCTGCCAGGCAGGATGTTCTTCGTAAAGGATGCTGCCGGAAAACGAGTGGCGACAGCGACAGCCTTCTTCGATATCTACGGCCGGGATCAGTCCGACGCCGGATGGCTTCACTGGGTCGCGGTCCAAAGACAGGAGCAGGGCAAGGGCTTATCCAAACCGCTGATTTGTGCTGTCCTTCAGCGAATGAAAGAACTGGGTCATACGAAAGTAAAGATCCCTACGCAG
>JAFOIR010000222.1 GCA_017420625.1 Bacillota bacterium | reverse complement strand
TGGAAAAGAACAAAACGACCAACCAGCAGCTGAGTTTTGAAGCCACTCACGATGCCCTGACCGGACTGCTAAACCGCGTTGGTTATGAATCCTTTATGAAGACAGCGGACCAGGAACATGTTGCGCTCCTGATTATCGACGTGGATAAATTCAAGACATTCAATGACACATACGGACACGATGTCGGAGACAAGGTTCTGCAGCGGGTAGCTGAAGTTTTGACGAATCTGTTCCGTTCGGTGGATGCGATCTGTCGTATAGGCGGCGATGAATTTGTAGTCGTCATGACCAGAGCTAATTCTTCGATGAACCAGCTGGTTCATAATAAGATCGATTATGCCAATACACTGCTGCGCAATCCCAAGGATGATCTTCCGCCGATAACTCTGAGTGTCGGTGTGGCTTTCTCTGATCGGAAGGATCCGAAGGGAGATCTGTTTAAAGATGCGGATACGGCACTGTATGAGGTCAAAGGATCCGTAACGCATAAATGTAAGATTCACGGTGAGGAGTTTTAACAAGAAAACCAGGAGGGAACTATGAAAGACGTGAAGGAAAGGGGAAAGGAAAAGCGAAAGCCATGGGTACGGAAAAGGCACCGCGTGATCTTTTTCCTTTTGTACTGGGTCGTCTGGCTGATGTGCAAGATGATGTATGGGATCCGCTATGATAAGCGTAAAGATGGGCGTCAGTACCTGATCCTGTTCAATCATCAGACACCCTTCGATCAGTTCTTCCCGTGCCTCATTTTCCACGGACCAGTCTATTTCATTACTTCTGAAGATATTATTTCCAAAGGATGGATCTCCCGGCTTCTTGACTTTCTTGTAGCACCGATCCCCATCAAAAAACAGATGACGGATCTCAAAGCGGTGCGCAACTGCCTGCAGGTCGCCCGGGAGGGCGGTACGATCGCAATGGCTCCGGAGGGCAACCGTACTTACAGCGGCCTGACCTGTGACATCAATCCGGCCGTTTCAAAACTGGCGAAAAAGATGGGACTTCCCATTGCGCTGGTGCGTTTCGAGGGTGGTTATGGATTCCAGCCAAGATGGAGCAATGAACGTCGCCGTGCGAAGAAGTGGCCATGGATGGAAGCGAAGATAGCAAGGGTCATCGAACCGGATGAGCTGAAATCCATGAGCGACGAAGAACTCCTTCATACGATTCGTGCGGAACTTTATCAGGATGATGCCGAATACGTAAAGAAAACAGGACAGCGGTACAGTCATCAACGAAATGCAGAATATCTGGAGCGGGTGCTCTATGTTTGTCCGAACTGCAAGCTCAGTCAGTTTGACAGTCAGGGAAGTGAAGTAAAGTGCCGAAAATGCGGTCTGACTTACCGGCTTCTGCCTGATCTGACACTCGAAAAGGTAAGCGGATCGACAGATAACCAGGACTTTCATACTGTTGGCGAATGGTTTACGTGGCAGCAAGAAACGATCCGTCAGTTGGATCTTGGTGCGATGGATCCGGAAAAACCGTTGTACGAAGATCGTGGGCAATTCTCCCACGTTATCCTGGAGAGTCATAAGGATATTCTGAGTGAAGAGGCTTTGATCCGGCTTTATCCGGACCGGGTAGAGGTGACATTGCCTCAGCAATTGCCTCAGCAAACCGGGTCGGAGAAGTCCAAAGAATATCCGAGCGTCTTTTTGTTTAAAGATGTGCTGGCAGCATCTGCGCTGGGACGAAACAAATTAAATCTCTACATTGGCAAAGAACTTTATCAGATCAAGAGTGATGTTCGCTTCAATGCAGTCAAATATATCAATCTTTTCTATCGATACAAGAACATAGAAAAAGGAGAAAATCATGAGCAATTTCTGGGACTTTAATGTATGGGGATTTTCCAATCTGCTGGCGATTCTGCTGCTGTCACTTCTGGCTGCAAATATGCTGAAAAAATGGTTCCCTTTCCTGCAAAAATCGCTCATTCCTACTTCCGTTCTCGGCGGTGCGATCCTGCTGATCATTTCCGGTATCTATAAAGCTGTTACGAAAAACGAAATGTTCGATACCCGTTTCTTTGGAGGCAATGGTACAGCACTCCTTGAGGTTATCACCTACCATACTCTGGCACTCGGCTTTATCGCATCGACATTTAAATCGACCGGCGGGAAGCTTACCAAGAAGCGGACAGGAGAGATTTTCGATACCGGTGTAACGACCGTTTCGAACTATTTGCTGCAGGCGATCTTCGGTGTAGCTATTTCCCTGATCGTAGCACTCATCATTCCCGGATTTTTCAAAGCGGCAGGTGTGCTGCTTCCGTTCGGTTACGGGCAGGGAACCGGTCAGGCCATGAACTATGGCAATATCTATGAGATGGATTTTGGATTTGAGGGCGGGAAGAGTTTTGGACTTTCCATCGCTGCGTTGGGTTTCATCAGTGCTGCCGTTGGTGGTGTTTTCCATCTGAATCTCTTAAAACGCCGGGGAAAGATTGACTGGAGCCGCTCTGTGGAAGCCAGGATCCGGGGAGAAGAAATCGAATCAGAAAATGAAATTCCTATGCAGGAAAGTGTCGATAAACTGACAGTCCAGGTCGCTTTGGTGCTGGCAGCGTACCTTCTTTCCTATCTGATCATGATGCTGCTGGGGAACCTCCTTCCCGGTATGCGGGCGGTCATCTATGGGTTCAACTTCCTCCTTGGCGTGCTGGCAGCCACACTCATCAAGCTTGTGATCAATTTCCTTACCAAAAAGAAAGTGATCCGCAAAACCTATACGAACAACTTCCTTCTGACCCGTGTCAGCAACTTCTTCTTCGATGTCATGGTCGTAGCCGGTATGGCAGCGATCCGTCTGCAGGTCCTGGCCAAATACTGGGTCATTCTTCTGATCATGGGCATCGTAGGTATGCTAATCACCTACTTTTACAATCGGATCGTCGTCAAGGTGCTTTTCCAGGACTATCCGGAAGAACAGTTCCTGATGATGTACGGAATGTATACCGGGACCGCCAGCACCGGAACGATCCTTCTTCGCGAGCTGGATGGTGAGTTCAAAACACCGGCAGCAGAAAATATGGTCTATCAGAATTTTCCGGCTATTGTTTTCGGATTCCCGATGATGCTGCTTGCAACTCTGGCTCCTGTGAAGCCGCTTTTGTGCCTTTTTATCTTTATTGGTTTCTTTGCAGTGATGAACGTGATCCTCTTCCGACGCCAGATTTTTCGGAAGAAATCTTGACATTTAAGGAAAAAAAGGGTATAGTTCTTCTGTTAGTTTATTTTTTAAATATCATTTGAAAATAATCCGAACCATGAAAACTGAATAAGGAGGTGTTATGTCTTGGGACAAGTATCTGTTGTTGTTCTGATCATTGTGATCGTACTGATGCTTGGAATTGCCGCCCTGACTTTTGTACTGGGTATCCAGTACCGTAAAAAAGTCGGTGAAGCGCAGATCGGTACAGCCGAATCCAAAGCCAGAGAGATCATCGACGATGCTTTAAAGTCAGCGGACAGCAAGAAGCGTGAGATTCTGCTGGAAGCCAAAGAAGAGGCTTTAAAGACTAAGAACGAGATCGATCGTGAAGTCAAAGAGCGCAGAGCAGAAGCAACAAAAACTGAGAAGAGACTCGTCCAGAAAGAAGAAGCGCTTGATCGTAAGAGTGAATCGCTCGAGAAGAAAGAAGTTCAAATGCAGAAACGCTCTGAAGATCTGGATCGTAAGACGAAAGATATCGAAAAGATCCAAGAGGCCAAAATGGCGGAATTAGAAAAGATCGCCGGAATGACCTCAGATCAGGCAAAACAAGTGCTGCTGACCTCAGTTGAGGCAGACGTACAGCATGAAATGGCTGTTATTCTGAAGGAAAATGAAGCTCGGACAAAAGAAGAAGCAGTAGGCAAGGCAAAAGAAATCATTACCACGGCTATTCAGCGTTGTGCCGCTGATCATGTGGCAGAGACAACGGTCTCTGTGGTTCCCCTGCCCAGTGATGAAATGAAGGGGCGCATCATTGGTCGTGAGGGGCGTAACATTCGTGCACTGGAAACTCTGACCGGCATCGATCTGATTATTGACGATACGCCGGAGGCGGTCATTCTTTCCGGATTCAATCCGGTTCGCCGAGAGATCGCCAGAATTGCACTGGAAAAACTGATCGTGGATGGACGTATCCATCCGGCACGTATTGAAGAAATGGTGAATAAGGCTACCAAGGAAGTCGAGACAAAAATCCGTGAAGAAGGTGAAGCCGCAACGTTCGAGACGAACGTACATGGGCTGAACCCTGAACTGATTCGTCTTCTTGGTATGCTGAGATATCGAACCAGCTATGGACAGAACGTACTGAAACACTCGATCGAGGTCTCTCATCTGGCCGGACTTATGGCCGGAGAGCTTGGACTGGATGTTCGCGTTGCGAAACGGGCAGGTCTTCTGCACGATATCGGCAAGGCGGTCGATCATGAGCTTGAAGGTTCTCACGTTCAGCTGGGCGTTCAGCTTCTGAAAAAATACAAAGAGTCTAAGATCGTGATCAATGCGCTGGAAGCGCATCATGGTGACGTCGAGCCCGAGAGTTTGATTGCTGTTCTGGTACAGGCCGCCGATTCCATTTCGGCAGCACGTCCTGGAGCCAGACGTGAAACATTGGAAAACTATATCAGCCGCCTGGATAAGCTGGAATCCATCGCCAATGAGTTCCCCGGCGTTTCCAAGAGCTATGCCATTCAGGCAGGCCGTGAGATCCGTATGGTCGTTCAGCCGGATGTCATCAATGATGATCAGATGCGCATCTTGGCAAGGGACGTTGCCAAACGTATCGAACAGGAAATGGAATATCCTGGCCAGATCAAGGTCAATGTTATTCGTGAAACCCGCGTAGTCGATTACGCAAAATAAGAATAAGGATCAATCATGGAAGATACTGTGATCAAAGCTTCCGCCAGTTCCAGTGTTGCCGCGGTAGCCGGTGCGATCGCCGGTGCTGTCAGGCAAAATGGTAAGGCGGAGATTCAGGTCATCGGTGCCGGTGCACTGAATCAGGCTATGAAAGCCGTGATCGTATCCCGTGGTTTTCTTGCGCCGGAAGGGATCGAGATCTACTGTATCCCGTCCTTTGCGGAGACCGAGATCGGCGGAGAGGCACGTACAGCGATCAGGCTTTTGATAGAGTCCAGATGACACACAAATGAGCGGACTTTCGTAAAGCTTGAAAGTCCGCTTTTTCTTTACAAGGAGAACGATAAAATGCATGATACATATGAAACTCCTTTTGGCTCCCGATATGCCAGCAAGGAAATGCAGTATTTATTCTCGGAAGAGAAAAAATTCAAGACCTGGAGAAAGCTCTGGATTGCCCTGGCTGAGAGCGAACAACAGCTTGGTCTTGCGATCACGGATGAACAGATTGAAGAACTGAAGAAATACGCGGAAGACATCAATTACGATGTAGCCAAAGAGCGGGAAAAAGTGGTTCGGCATGATGTCATGAGCCATGTTTATGCTTATGGTGAACAGGCAAAATCCGCCAAGCCGATTATTCATCTGGGCGCAACGAGCTGCTATGTCGGCGACAATACGGATTTGATGATCCTGTATGAAGCAATGGAACTCGTTCTGACAAAACTGGTGAACGTCATGAACAACCTTGCCTCCTTTGCCAGAACCTATAAAGATATGCCGACGCTTGGCTTTACGCATTATCAGCCTGCACAGCTGACGACGGTCGGTAAACGAGCCTGCCTGTGGCTGCAGGAACTGTGGATGGATTATGAACAGCTTCAGAACATCCTGCGTGTGAAGCGTCTTCGCGGAGCGAAAGGCACCACCGGTACACAGGCCAGTTTCATGGAGCTCTTTGAAGGAGACGAAGAGAAGGTCAAAGAACTGGATCGACTGGTAGCTGAGAAAATGGGCTATGCCAACACCTATCCTGTGACCGGCCAGACCTATCCCAGAAAGTTTGACTCGATCTGTCTGAACGAGCTGTCGCTTATTGCACAGTCCTGTTATAAATTTGCGAACGATCTTCGTCTTCTGCAAAACCTGAAGGAGATCGAAGAACCATTTGAAAGCACACAGATCGGATCCTCTGCGATGGCTTATAAACGTAATCCCATGCGATCCGAGCGGATCTGTTCTCTTTCCCGATATGTCATGGCGAACGCACTGAACCCGGCGATGACAGCCTCCACACAGTGGTTCGAGCGGACACTTGATGATTCCGCCAATAAAAGGATCGTCATTTCCGAAAGCTTCCTGGCGATCGATGGTATCCTGCAGGTTATGATCAACGTTACAAGCGGTATGGTCGTTTATCCGAAAGTCATTCGAGCTCATGTCATGGCAGAGCTTCCTTTCATGGCAACGGAAATGATCCTCATGGAAGAAGTTAAGCGAGGCGGGGATCGGCAGGAACTGCATGAGCGGGTAAGAGTTCATTCTATGGCAGCTGCAGCGAAAGTCAAACAGGAAGGAAAACCAAACGATCTTCTGGAGAGAATTCTGGAAGATGATACTTTTAAGATGAGCCGGGAAGAATTGATGGGAGCTGTGAAGCCGGAGAACTTCGTGGGAAGAGCACCTTCTCAGGTCGAAGAATTTCTGGAGAGTTATATCGATCCCATTCTGGCGGCACATAAAGATGAACTTGGCCTGAACGCCGAGTTAAATGTCTGATAAGAGGAGTCATTATATGGCAGAAATCAATATCGCGGTACCTTCTGAGTACATCAGCGGTATTTTCGGCAGTTTCGATGAAAACATCAAAGCACTGGAAAAAGAGACCGGTACAGTTATTCTGAACCGCGGAGACGGAGTCCGAATCAGCGGAGATGAAGCGGCTTTGGGAAAAGCAAAAAAAGTGATGGAAAGCCTCATGAAGATTGCCCGGAAAGGTGAGCCGGTCACTACGCAGCATATCCATTATCTTTTGTCGCTCCCGGAAGAAGAACAGAGCAAGGATGTTGGTGATCTGCTTTCGGATGTTGTATGCTTTACAAAAGCAGGCAAACCGATCCGTCCGAAAACTTTCGGACAAAAGCGCTATGTTAACCTGATCCGCAACAATATGCTGACGTTCGGGATCGGACCTGCCGGTACGGGAAAGACTTATCTCGCGATGGCGATGGCGATCGAGAAGTTCAAAAAAGGCGAAGTGAGCCGTCTCATTCTGACCAGACCTGCGATCGAAGCCGGTGAACGACTGGGATATCTTCCCGGCGATCTGCAGAGTAAGATCGATCCTTATCTTCGTCCTCTGTATGATGCACTCTATGAGATCATGGGTGCAGATTCATTCCAGCACAACATGGAGAAGGGCTCGATCGAGGTCGCACCTCTTGCGTATATGCGCGGCAGAACGCTGGATAATGCATTTATCGTGCTGGACGAGGCGCAGAATACGACACAGGCGCAGATGAAGATGTTCCTGACGCGTCTTGGATTTGGTTCCAAAGCGGTCATCACAGGTGATCTGACGCAGATCGACCTTCCCAGAGATCAGAAGTCCGGCCTTCGTCAGGCGACAGAGCTTCTGAAAGATATTGAAGGAATTGGCATCTGCAGACTGACAAACCAGGATGTCGTACGGCATCCGCTGGTACAGAAGATCGTAGAAGCCTACGAAAAAAACGGGAGAACAGGCAATGAGTCTATGGATCGAATGGGAGGTCACACCGCCTACCGAAGCAATTTCAAAAGAAAATTTAGATAAAGTCATTGGGGAAAGTGTTAATCAGACGCTTGCCTATGAGCATATTGATACACCGGTTGAAGTATCGGTCACAATCGTTTCAAAAGAGGCAATTCATGAATTGAACCGGGATACGCGTCAGGTAGATAAAGAAACAGATGTTTTATCTTTTCCGCTGCTTTCCTATATGGAAAGTCCCCGTATGGAGTCATCTGCTGCAGAGGACCTTTCTGAGGCTTTTCTTCAGGAAGAAAACCTGGATCCGGATCTGCACGAACTGATGCTCGGGGATATTGTCCTTTGCCTGGATGTAGCGATCCGGCAGGCGGAGGAATATGGACACAGTCTGGAAAGGGAAATGGCATTTCTGACAGCTCACAGTATGCTCCATCTTCTGGGATATGATCATATGTCTCAGGAAGAAGAGGCAGTAATGTTTCCGAAACAGACTGCTATTCTGGATGGAATGGGACTTTCAAGGTAAACAATATGCCGGATTCTTCAACTAAAAATATGATTCGCCAGGGAAGTTTTCTGGTGGCTTCACAGTTCATTGTCCGACTGATCAATCTTTTATATCGAATTCCGGTGACCAATCTCTGGGGGGATAAAGGTCTTGGAATCTATTCGGATGCTTATCAGGTATATGGATTCTTTCTCGTGTTTGCTTCGATCAGCATTCCTACCGTTATTTCCAAAATGGTAGGTGAGAGGATTGCAGTCGGCCGATATGCAGATGTCAGAAAAGTCCTGTCGCTCTCTACTTTGTTCGTCGGGGGGATAGGTTTCGTCAGTATGCTGATCATGACGCTTGGAGGGCATTTTATCGCGATTACATTCTTTCAGGATCCGGAAGCGACCAAACCAATGCAGCTGCTTGGTCCGACTGTCCTGATCTGCTCGCTGATGAGTGTTCTGAGAGGGTATTTTCAAGGCCTGAACGATATGAAACCGACAGCTATTTCCGAAGTTATCGAGGGGCTGCTGCACGCTGTCTTTGCCGTCGTGCTTGCATTTATCCTGAATCCCTTCGGAATGGAATGGTCTGTTGCTGGTGGTATCATCGGTACAGGTATTGGTGCGGTCGGCGCTATTTTGTTCCTTGCATATACATATGCCAGATGTTCGGCCAGAAAGTTAACGAAAAACCCTTCCTCCATTCCGGAAGAGTCTTCTTCAGTCATTTATCGTCAGATGCTTTCTCTGATGATACCGATCGTGATTTCTTCTACCATCTTCTCGATTAAAGGGATCATCGATGCTGCTATGTTCGGCGAACTGATGACTCGGAGCGGTACAGAAGTCGGCAGGATGATCGCCATGAGAGGAATTTACAGCGGAAAATTTATTGTTCTGCTTAATCTGCCCGTTGCAATCGGTGAATCACTGGGAGCTGCTGCGGTACCGTCAATTGCAATTTCGAAAGCGCTGAAAGATCAGAAAGCTCTTCGTTCTCATTTCAATTCCATGATTAAGACAGTTCTGCTCATTACTGTTCCCTGTGCGATCGGGATGGCGATTATGGGAAAACCTGTACTTAGACTGATGTTCCCGGCAGCACCGCAGGGAGGTGAGCTTTTCTGGATCGGATCGATGGCCGTCGTATTCTATTCCCTGAGCTATATTGCAGGCGGTGTTCTCAATGGACTTGGAAAATCGCATATTTCTATGATTCATGCCGGAATTGGTGTAGCGGTGACCAGTTTATGGAATGCATTCGGTATACTGGTACTTCATTGGGGAATATACACGCTTGCACTAAACGCGATCGTTTTCAGTGCGCAGATCATGGTTTTGAATCTTCGTTCTGCCATGAAATACTGTGAGATCAAAATCAATTATCTCAGACTTTTCTTTGGACCGATGATCTGTTCTCTGATAATGGGAGCAGGCTGTATCATTGCTTATCTCCTTGTATTTGCAGTCACAGGATCCAACGCGATTTCGACCGTCCTTGCGATCCTTGCCGGGATTATTATCTATTTCCTTCTTGCCGTGAATCTGAAGGTAATTGGAAAGAAGGATATGGAGAACCTGCCCGGCGGCAAATACCTGAATTATCTGAAGCTGTAAAAGGATTCGTATATGGAAGATGTATGGATGAGAGAAGCCATGAAACTTGCTGAGCAGGCGGCTTCAGAAGATGAAACACCGATTGGATGCGTGATAGAATATCAGGGGAAAATCATAGGCAAAGGCTATAATAAACGAAATCAGATGGGCAATCCTCTTGCCCATGCAGAAATCGAAGCGATTAATCAGGCGGCTGCTTATTTGGGGGATTGGCGTCTGGAAGAGTGTACCCTTTATGTGACGCTGGAGCCTTGTCCCATGTGTGCAGGCGCGATCGTGCAGGCAAGAATCCCAAAGGTCGTCATGGGTGCCATGAATCCCAAGGCAGGCTGCGCAGGATCGATCCTGGATCTGTTTCATCAGGAAAAATTCAATCATCAGGTTGAATCAGTGAGCGGTGTGCTGGAAGAAGAAAGCAGAGCACTTCTTAAGAGTTTTTTTGGCAGGATGAGAAATCGGATCGAGGCTTCAAAAAGCCCCGAAATGCATGACAGTTGATTTTCAGTGAAGTCTGTGATATAATAAAACGACAATTTTTTAAAATGAAAGAAAGGTGGTGAATCCGTGCGTTATAAAGCTTATCAACCGTCGGGGAAGAGTCCCTCGTCCGGTATAGTTTTATTGTTACTGCTCAGTTTTCTCGGTGCCTTTCTCATTGAAGTCTGCTATGTCTATTTGCTTGGTTTTTTATCCAACCTGTTGCTTCGCTTTTTGACCGTTGTCGGAGCGGTTGCGCTTCTTTGCTTCTGGATCATGTACGTCACCAGGTGGGCAAAGATCCGAAACATAAAAGTTGTGAGAATCGTCTCTCTGATCGGACTGATTCTGGCTTTCTATGCCAGTCGATGTGTATACGTTGATCTGGTCAATGAGATGTGGAGCCGAGGAGCCAGCGAAGTGCTGCAGAATCGTTCTTCCTTTGCCCAGCTTCTTGGACGCTGGGGAGGACTTTTCATCTCGCCCGGAACAGTTTTTTCTTCGCTTTATCGGATTCTTCCCAATGGAGTGACGAGTGTCAATGGCCGGATGATCGCCGGAGTGCCATTACTGCTGATCTGGTTGATTGAGCTTATGCTGTTGATCGTGATTCCATGTTATACAGCAGCTGCTACGGCTTCTTATCCTTTCGATGAGGCGGCAGGCTGTTGGCTTTCCAAAAGAGAAGAATGGCCGGTCGTCTATGTGGAAAATTACAGGGAAGTTCGCTCTCAGCTGAAAGTCAAAAATGATTCTCCGCTTTTGGAAGCGATTCAGGGCGTTCATTATTATCAGCGAGAAGGACAGGAATCCTATGCGATTCTGGAATTTTTCCGTAATCGGGATCATACCGGACCATATGTTTCTCTTGTAAACGTGAAGGCAATTCAGTCCGGGCCTAAGAAACTTTCTCATAAGATGATTACACTTTGCCGATTCTGTGATATCGGACAAGAAGAAGCGAAGGAGCTCTATGAACGGCTGAAAAATGAGAAGGGTGAAGTCGGAAGACGTTCTGTTTCAGTTTCTGAGTGGATGAATGATCTTAATGAAAAGATGGGACGCGGCGGAAAAACAATGAGTCAGATGAGTGAACTTTCTTCTGCTTCTCTGGATTCGCAGGAAATCACCATTCCTGATGAAGAGGCTCCTGAAGAGGAAGAAGTCACGGTTCATGTTCCTAAAGTAACACCAGAAATGGAAAAAGAATATTTGAACAAAAAAAATAGTTGACAAGAACGTCCTCAGGTCTTATAATAGATGATGCTTTCGTTAGGAAAGCACATCTTAATGGGCATTCGCCAAGCGGTAAGGCACTGGACTCTGACTCCAGCATTCGTAGGTTCGAATCCTTCATGCCCAGCTTAATCAGGACGTTACTATTCGGTAACGTCCTTTTTATTTTTATTCTGTCGAGGTAACCATGTTCGATTACGAAGATTTCTATAAGCTTTATAATGATCGCGTAGAGAAGAAATATCAGGAACTCAAGCAGTTTCTGCGTCAGTTTGTTCTGGAAGGATCCCGCACGGGAAAAGAAAAAGGATTCCGGGATCGTATGATGAATTTCTCTCGTCAGCAGGCTTCATTTCTCTTTTTCCTGACACAGATCGAAGAAAAGTATACTTTTTCTTATCTTCACACCTGCCCGTTGGCAGCTTTGAAAGATGACCAGGAGAAGATGTTTGGTGATCTGTACCCGGCTTCGTATTCACAGAGTACTATGAATCCGTCCTATATGATTTCACAGGGAGGGAAAGAAATCGGACTGGTACTGACAGATTTCGCATGTGCTTTCCGGGAAGGGGTGAGAGATGCATTCTGTCATCGTCGTTTCAGACTCGTCAGACTGATCGAATTGTACTTTGAGATGCATAAACTGTTGTCCCGCGGTCAGGTTCGGGCCGATCAGCTGCAGGAGCTGATCAGTTCCTATCGCACAGATGAGTCAAAGATTCTGAGTGAATTGAAGTTCCACTCACAATATGATCCCTCGGACAGAATGTTCCATTCAATCATCATGGAAGAAGATCTCTATAGTCAGGATTATCTCTATCTTCTCGGACTTCCTGTACAGAAGGAGACTCTTAAACTGCACGAGCAAATGATTTCACTTCCGGAAGAAACGATTCGTGAAACGGTGTCTCATCTGGCGAAGCGAATGAAAGCCAATCAGGTGAATCGTTACAGAGATTATCCGGACGGAAGGATTCTTGTCTCGATTTCTATCCCCTTTGGGGCAGAGGTTTTGGGCAAAGCTCTGGTCGAAGAACTGGATAAAGAATCGCTGACCGGATATATAGGGGAGATCATCCCGCAGGGCTTATCCTCGAAGTATAGAAAAGATCATCGATTTGATCTTATTCGGGGTTTGAGTGACGAAAAGATCAAAAACCTGGAAGATGAGTATCGAAAGATCTGTGAAGAAAATGCTGCGCTTCTGAAAGGTTATCTTGGCGAGATCAAAATTGTGCTGTTATCAGAGGATAGGAAAACGGTTGAAAAGGAAGACGAGCATCCGAGAGATCTGGCACTGAAGGAAAAGTATCGGTTGCATGATCAGAATCGTGAAAAGATTCGAATGGAGATTATGGAACAAAAACATGTTCCGTGTCTGTCTTTACTGATTCCTCCAATCATGGAGAGTACAGATGCTTATACAGCTGCATTTGATGAGCTGATGGAAGTGCAGATACGCAGTGATTTACAGACGGAAAGAGCCAATCAGGTCGTAGCTGATGCGATTGGATCCGGTTATGCACTCTATATCGACGGAGGCGAAGATAATGATACGGATCTGACGATCGGTCTTTCCGGTTCTGTGCTTCTTAGAAATTCCGGTTTTCTTCCCTGCGGAGAAGTTCGCGTTCAGACGGATCTGTCCGGAACGAATGGGGTTCTGCACCTTCCACAGATGAGAATCGCAGATAAAGAATACCATAATCTTCGGATGTCCTATGAAGATGGTATCCTGGTACAGGTCAGTTTTGATGAGGCAGAAGACGATGGACTGAAGAATCAGGCGGAAGTGATGAAAGCATTTACAATCTCAGGACTCAGCTTTGGACTCAATATGAATCTGCTGGAAAAACTGACAGACTTGACGGGCGAAAGAACGATTCCGCAGGAGATCTTCAGCAAGACCTGTCTGAAGATTGAATTTGGTACTCAAGGTGCGGTTTGCTTTCCTTATGAAACACTGCGCTCTATCTGCAGTATCAAGACCAATGGCACTAAAACGGATGTAATCCGTGAGGGTATGTTTATGCCTGTAGGATCAGATGCTATGAATATGCCGCTGATCCGGATCAGGAGAAAGGGTTAAAATTTTGGGGAAAGTCTACGATACGATCATTGTCGGCGGTGGTCCTGCCGGATGTGCCGCTGCGATCTATGCAGGCAGAGCCATGCTGTCAGCTCTTAGGATCGAAATGGGGTTCCCGGGCGGACAGGTTCTCAACACCAGCGAAGTGGATAACTATCCGGGTATTCCTGAGCGATCAGGAATGGATCTGGCAAATGATCTTTATGAACATAGTACCCGATACGGACTGGAAGAAAAGATGGAGCAGGTGCTCCAGATCAGAGATCCGGAAGCAGAAGTAAAGACTATTGTTACGGATATGGGTGAATACACCGCAAAAAGTGTGATCGTTTGCAGCGGAGCACATCATCGCGTTCTTGGTGTTCCGGGAGAAGCTGCCTATACAGGACGGGGCGTCAGTTACTGTGCAACCTGTGACGGAAATTTCTACAGGAATAAAGATTGTCTCGTGATCGGCGGCGGTGATACTGCTGTAGCAGATGCACTATATCTTTCCAAGATCTGCCGAAAGGTCTATCTGGCTGTTCGACGTGGTGAGCTTCGGGCTGCGGGTATTACAGCCCAGGCTGCACTGAATACAGAAAACCTGACGATTCTTTGGCATACCGAACTCAAGGAAGTTATGGGAGAGAAGAAAGTGACATCTGTTCGTCTGATCCAGAATCAAACGAAAGAAGAGTCTGTTATGCCCATCGATGGAGTATTTGTTGCTGTAGGTATCTCTCCGACGAATGAGCTGCTGGCGGGTATTGTAAAAACAGATGAGGCAGGGTTTGTCTATACAGATGAAGATATGCAGACGTCCGTCCCCGGTATTTTTGCTGCCGGAGATATCCGTGTAAAGCCGCTTAGACAGATTATTACTGCTGCTGCAGATGGAGCAGTGGCTGTCAATGGGGTTATGAAATATCTTCGTTGATACGTTGTTCATTTTGACTGAAAAAGAATACAGGACAATCAACTTTTTTAGACTTTACCAAAGTTGATTTGTCCTGTTCTTTTTGTTAAGATATCTCTGTATTCTTAATTCTTTCATTAGAAGGGGGAACTTCTATGTCAGACTTTTTTAAGCTGAAGGAGCGCAATACCGATGTCAAGACCGAGTTTCTTGCCGGTTTAACTACCTTCATGACGATGGCCTATATTCTGGCCGTTAACCCGAGCATCCTTTCCGCTTCCGGTATGCCTCAGACTGAGATCTTTACCGCGACTGTTATTGCTTCTGTCGTTGGTACACTGGCTATGGCTTTCCTGGCGAACCTGCCTTTCGCGCTGGCTCCCGGTATGGGCCTGAATGCTTTCATGGCATACTCTGTTGTTATCGGAATGGGCTACACCTGGCAGTTGGCCCTGCTGGCTGTTTTTGTGGAAGGTCTTATCTTTATTATCCTTTCCGTGACACCTGTTCGTGAAGCTATGATGGATGCAATTCCTCAGAACCTGAAATACGGTATTGCTGCCGGTATCGGTCTGTTCATTGCATTGATCGGTCTCGAGAATGCAGGCGTTGTTATCGCCAGCGCTTCTACCGCTGTTGACCTTGGCAACATCACTTCTGCAGGTCCTTGTCTTGCGCTGGTCGGTATTCTGATCATCGGCATCCTTCATCACAAAAAAGTCAAAGGTGCGATTCTGATCGGTATCTTTGGAACCTGGATTCTTGGTATTCTGGCTCAGCTGATCGGCTGGTACAAAGTTGATGTCGAAGCTGGCGTTTATTCCCTGATCCCCAGCGGCATCATTTCTTTGCCCGCATGGATCGGCACCATTGGCGGCGGCTGCTTCGATTTCAAGACCATTATGTCGAGCTTCGCTTCTACCGGTGACTTCCTGCTGAACCTGTTCATCATCATGTTCTCCTTCATGTTCGTCGATATTTTCGATACCATGGGAACTCTGATCGGTGTTGCTACCAAGTCCAACATGCTGGATGAGAACGGCAAACTGCCCAAGACGAAAGAAGCTCTGTTGGCTGACGCTATTGCTACTTCCGTCGGTGCTGTTGCTGGTACTTCCACCACCACGACTTTCGTTGAGTCTTCTGCTGGTGTTGCTCAGGGTGGACGCACTGGTCTTACCTCTGTCTTTGTCGCTGCGTTCTTCGTGCTGGCTCTGTTCTTCAGCCCGATCTTCCTTGCGATCCCGAGCTTTGCTACCGCTCCCGCGCTGATCTTCGTTGGTTTCCTGATGCTGGAATCCATCCTGAAAGTCGATTATGAGAACGTTACCGAGTCTCTTCCGGCCTTCATCGCTTGTATCTCCATGCCTTTCTGCTACAGCATTTCCACCGGTATTTCCTTCGGTGTTATCAGCTACGCTGTCATCAATGCTGTTTGCGGCAAAGCCAAGAAAGTCAACGTCGTTATGTGGATCCTGACTGTGATCTTCATTGCATACTATATTTTCGTAAAATAATTTACAGTATCATAGAAGTTTTAAACATCAAATTTTACAGCTTACCCCTTCGAAGGGGCAAGCTGTTTTTTCTAAAATCAGATTAAATCTGTCTAAGTTCGCATATTTTAGACTTTGAGACTACTGATTCTTATGGTATAATAGCAGAAACAATGGAGGATAATATAAATCCGGAAGGGAGGAAAGTGCTGTGAAGAGAAGTTGGATTCTGATCGTCAATATACTCATCATGATTGCACTGCTGACCTTCGTGGTGCTTTATTCCAACCTTGCAAGCAGGAATGCGCTCCAAAGTCAGATCGAGCATTTTGAAAATACGACGGTCACCATGGAACGTGTTACGGAGAATTATCTGGAGGGCGAACAACGCATCTGCGATGTTTGGGCGCACTATATCAACAGTAAAGACCTGACCATTGAAGAAGCAATCTCTTTCATACGGGTCTCGCATGTGCTGCCGAGCGCCTCTGCGCACATTGTGTATCAGGATTCTCTGTCCGGACTGTCTACAATAGCCAAACAAGGCAGTGCTGATGATTATTCTGTCTCTTATGCACGGATGAATCTGCTCAGTGATGTCAGCTGGATCCGTGACATAGGGGAAGCG
>JAFOIR010000221.1 GCA_017420625.1 Bacillota bacterium | reverse complement strand
TTTATTTCACGACTGTTTTATAATGCTGATCACATCAAGGTTTGTAATCAGAATTGTTGATGCAACTGTCCAGATCGATAATGATATCGCGCTCCTTATCATTCTGTTAATTGTGTCAATGTGGTGATCGGGATGCTGAGTCGTTTCCTGTACAAAAAGATATTTCGAGGGAAGTCTTGAAAGAATTTGGCAGGCGAATGAACAGGTATATCGTAATTATGGCAGATACAGCAGACTAACAAATTCCGGTTTGTCGGGTTGAGGATATAGCCTTTTATCTCGCAAAATCATTGACGTACAAGGTATAATCTTAAGTGACGGAGAGATTCTGTAAAAGGTTGTAATACGAATAATTATGATGTTTTAAAAATGTGGTGATGGTGATTCCGTCACCTCTTTTCTGTATTGATTATTCCAAATGAATAAATGGTCCTGACATTATCAGCTGTTTATCGCTTTGAAATTCTCTGCGTTAGATTTGTAGAGCTTTTTAAATACTATGTAATTGCGTTCGTAAATTTCTTTGTTATCAGGATTTGGCGTGTATACATGTTCTGCTTTGACGATGTCATGCGCATATTCCAATACATCCATACCTTTGATACCGGCCGCAACAACAAGGGCTGCCCCGACGGCACCCACTTCCTGCGAATTGCTGACTGTTTCTATGGTTCGTCCCGTGATGTTTGCAAGCATCTGGCAGGTAACCGGTGAGGAAGCCCCTCCGCCGACAAAACGGATCGTGTCTGAGGTTTTTACCTTCCGGCTCTCACATTCTAATAACCAGCGTAGATGATAACAAATACCTTCAAGAACCGCACGGATCATATCTCTTTTACCTGTATCGATCCTGATGTTGAAGAACATGCCTGCAGCATTTGAATCCTCAAACGGGCACCGGTTACCGTGAAGCCACGGAGTAAAGATCACGCCGTTAGCTCCCGGAGGAACTTTACTGATCTCCTCGGAAAGGTAGTCATAAAGACTCATGTATTTGCTTTCCACGTCTGTGATCTTAATCTGATTCAGATAAATTCCTGTCTCATCCAATGCCAGATGATCCTTGACCCATTCAAAGCACTTTCCGGCTGTTTCCAGTTCTGCGTAATAATTGAAGTATCCGCGTTTTACTGAAAGAACACCGGTGATCATCGCATCAAGGTCGACTGTCTGGCTGTCCATATAGGTGGATACCCATCCCGAGGTTCCGACATAAATATGGGTATCACCGGGCCTTGTGCATCCGGCACCGATGTTGACAAAGGTGGTGTCGCCGCCTCCTCCGAAAACAGGAATTCCCTTTACAAGTCCCAGATCCTTTGCTGCCTGTTCTGTCAGTTCTCCTGCAAGATCCGTGCTTTCGATGAGTTCCGGCATATGAGCGGGGTTTACCTTGTACATTTTAAGAAGACTCTCGTTCCAGCCTTCTTTTCCTTTACGGGTGTCATAGAGGAAGGTTCCGAATGCGGAATCGGCGGTCCTGACAATTCTGCCTGTCAGGCGTGCCAACAGGTAGTCACAGACATCCAGCCACTTATAGGCTTTAGAAAACACCTCCGGCTCATTATTTTCGACCCACTTATATTTCCATACAGGGTCTTTGGCGCTGACGGAAGCAGCATAATTTACCCTGAGATTTCTGACAAGCTTAAACAGATTGCATCCGGACACTTTGATGATACCGTCGCACATGCCTTCCTTGTATTCTTTTATGCCTCTCTGGTCCAGATAGCTCATGGGATGTCTTAAGGCGTTGCCATGTTTATCCACGAATATTGATCCCTGAAACTGCGTACAGGCAGCCATGCCGCTGATTTCCTCAGGTTTCACGTCTGATTTTTGAAACAGTTCCCGTGTAGTGGAACACAAAGCTTCCCACCATTCATTTTCATCCTGTTCTGCTCCGCCGTCATCAGAAGTATAAAGACCATAACCGGCAGTGGAACTTGCCACAAGATGTATTTGGGTATCGATCATAAACAGACATGTTTTTAAGCTGCTTGTACCAAAGTCATAGATGATAACATGCATTTAGTCATCCTCTTTCAGATGGATATTCCATCCGGTATCGATCTTATTCTTAACCTTGTTCATCATTTCTGAGTCAAGTTCCGGCCAGTCGACTACGGTGCTTGCATTTTTGGTTACCAAATGGGCTTTCTCAGCGCACAAAGCAAGCGGTGTATCTGCAAGCGAGTCAGAGTAGAAATTTTCAATTACGGGAAAACCATGGTCGATCATGTATTTGGCTTTTTCCTTTGCATACATTAAGTTATCCACAAAAACACCAAATTCACGGTCAAAATCCGTTGCCATGTATTTTACACCAAGCCTGTTTGCAATCGGACCGATGATGCACGCCGGAGAAGCGCTGATGATCAGATCATCCGGCTTTTTCTGAGCAAGATACCAGGCAGCAATCTTCTTCTCATTTTTGTTCCAGTACTTTTCGATCTGTTCGTCAAAATCATCAATCATCGTCAGATAACTGAACATTTTCCTTTGCATGAGATAGTTTGGTACCTTGCCTCTCTTGTGCTGGATCACATGCTTCAAAACATCAGGAAGATACGTTACCCACAGCTTGGGATGGCGTTTAAGGCACCAGAAGGCAAAGCCTATTGAACAGTCGCCGGGAAATATTGTTCCGTCAAAATCATATACGTTCATTCACTAGTCTCCCGGAGCTTTTCTCCTTTTGAGAATCGCAGCATGTTTCTGTTATAGCCTGTGGTAACCAGGTAAGCTTTCTCCTGATGTGACGCCATAAGACCGCTTAATATGAATCCGCTTAGCCCCTTAACCTGAACATCCGGATCCGTTAAGTCAAACAGCTTGCCCGAATCGCGTTCAATGATAAGCACTGAATCTTCTTCGAAAAAAAGGGAGAGCTCCATCAGAACAGGTTTCTTTGAATTGCTGTTCATGTCGAGGATGGTCAGGCCGGTTTCTTCCACAAACAGAGCCGCACGGTTGGCTTCTCCTGCGGGATACTGACGGGCAAGGAGGCTGTCTGATACTTCTTTCGAGAGGGCAACTGCAGCATCGGGCGTAAGTGTTCCGTCCAAGACCTCAATGTCTGATTCCAGACTCTTGAGCAGGAAGGGGAAATTGTCTTTTTTGAACCTGAAGAATACAAAGAGCATCGCCGTGGTAAGTGCCACAGCCGGTGCTACGACAAAGCCTGCCCACATTCCGTAGAAACCGAAAAGCAGGGAACCGGTTATGGGCAGGATAATGTAGAGCAGACCGTTCTGGAAACAGGCGATCGCGGTTGCCATTCCGATACGGTCGATAAGCATGTAATATGAGGTCGTCAGGGAAACGAGACTGCAAAAAACAAATCCGAGGCAGACGATCCTGATCGCAGCAATTGACGGAGCAAGTGCTTCCCCGTCGGTGATTCCGAACAGAGCGCAAAACTGCTTTGCAAAGATCAGGATGAGAAGGGTCGCTGCTGCTCCTTCTATGATCGAAGCCTTGATGCCGGATTTCATGACTCTCTTGATGAGCTTGGGATTACCCTCACCGAAATAGGTTCCTATCAGAGGCTGCATGGCCATGCCTACGCCATCCATTACGACGCCGAACTCAATAAGACTGACCACCACAGCCAGGGTGATCAGGCCGTTCTCGCCATAATGTCCGGAAAC
>JAFOIR010000220.1 GCA_017420625.1 Bacillota bacterium | reverse complement strand
TTTCGCCGACCTTGGCGATTCCTACATATTTGTCTTTCATAGGTTTCTCCGTTTCACTTTTGTATAATTAGTTATACTTTTCATACTTATTATACACCCTGCGCAGCGAAAGTAAATCAGTTTTCTGCTAAAAAACGCCGGTGATTCGTATATAATGAAATAGCAGTCAATGAACAAGGAGGAACAAATATGTTTGCATATATCTGGCCGGTAGTACTGGTAGTGCTGGCGAATACCATGTATCAGATCTGCGCCAAAGCGGTGCCGGGAAATATCAGTCCCTTTGCGGCGCTTACTGTCACGTATATAGTGGCGGCGATAGTGTGCGCGATCCTTTACTTCGCTATGAATCACGGAGGCAATCTGCTGAAGGAATACAGCAAACTCAACTGGAGTTCCTTCGTGCTGGGCGTCGTTATCATCGGCCTCGAGGTGGGGGTGATCTACGCGTACAAAGCCGGCTGGCCTGTCAGCACCCTGACCATCGTTACCAGCTCCATACTGGCGGTAGCGCTGATCGTCGTAGGACTGCTTCTTTACAAAGAAGCCATCACATGGAACAAGATCGCCGGCATTGTTATCTGCCTGGTGGGTCTGGTGTTCATCAATCTGAAATGACCGTGCGGCCCAGGTTACAGGCCGGTCACATACAAAGCGATTTCAAGTAATAAAAAAACCGGTGCGTTTCGCTGAACTGTTTCTGCGTTTCGCGCCGGCTTTTATTTCGTCTGTTTCGATCTCACTTTTTCCCTTCAGTCATTTTCTTCCATTCTTTTCGGTCATCTTCTTCCACTCTTTATCGTAAAGATCTTTTGATATCTCCCCGTTGTCGATCTTCCGCTCGATGCAGAGCTGCAGAGCTTCAATCATGACGGAAAGCTGCTCGAGGGTGTACTGGGAGTGAACAAGCTCGGGGATCTCATCGTCATCTATCACGTTGTCGGCGGTGATGCGTACCAGCATTTTTTCGGTGTCGCCAACTGCGTAGATGGAGTTGAGCAGGCCCAGGATAATGCTTGGCAGTTCCTGATCCTTAACTTCCGGCACATATTTCTGACCGATCTCGCATGTGCCGTTGCAGTAGTGGTTACAGAGCCCGGGAGCTTTGTACACATCGGACATTATAAGAACGTCCTGAGGATTCGGTATCTGATGATCGTTCTCGATCCTTTCCAGTTTATCGTCCGACATGCCAAGTTTGTCGGCGGCGTATTCACGCGACCAGCCCAGCTCTTCTCGAAGCTGTCTGTATCTGTTGACCTGTTTTTTTGCCATGATAAAACCTTTCCCGCGAATGTTGCGGTATTTTAATGCGGTTTTCCGCACTTCCTGCGATGTTCTAAACATCATTTAGATTATATCATAAACTCAAGAAAAACATATAGGACCGGTACATAAGGGAAATCCTTTCCGGTACAGATTGGAAAACCCTTTCAGTGCAGTACCATCCGAAATCACCTCCTTCAATAACCAATGAATATGTGGCGGCATCAGATCAGCTCTGGTGCCGCTGCGAAAATCAAAACAGGAAGCAAAGCCGCAAGGCGGATTTTCAAGGCGAAATGCAAAAAGCAGATTCGCAAAATGAAACAGGAGAACGAAAATGAACGGTTTGAATTCAAGAACTGTTGCGATAATTTCATATATAACCTGGATAGGCTGGGTCTTCGCGCTGATTGTGAGAAACCCGCGCGACGCGTTCGTGACACATCACCTGAATCAGGCTTTGATGATCAACATCATCAGGTGCGCCGCGTCGCTGATAATTTTCTTCCCGATCTTCGGAAGACTTGCCTCGTGGATCATCGGAGTCGGCGCCCTGGCCCTCTGGCTGCTCGGCATCTACAGGGCTTACAAGTGGAGCGCGGAGCCGCTCCCTATAATCGGAAAGGCAAGGCTCATCGATTAATCAAAAGGGTTTAAAAATATATTTTTCGGGGAACAGCTGGTTATCAGCCTTCGGAACTGTTGCAATTACACTGTGAATCTCAATATATGAAATTCACAGTGTTTTTTCAATGCCTGCAGGCTGTCGATTTCCCCAAAAAAGACAATTGCGGGGGAAACTGCGGATTACCGGCCTCCGGAACTGTTGCAATTACACTGTGAATCTTGATATATGAAATTCACAGTGGATTTTCAACGAATATAAGACCTTGCTGGCAGGAGGGAGATCAAGGTTGCGGCAATAAAGATGTGAAAATTAGCAAAAACTAATTTTCTGGCTCTTTCCCCTTTGCGGGAGAGCATCTTTCAGTTACAATGTATTCGGATGCGGAAGGCTCCAAAAAGACACAAACAGGAGCTGCGGAGCCGGAATCGAGAAGAAGGCTCCAAAAAGACACAGTAAGGACAGGCAATGGTACTCAAAGATCTGAAAATAGGAGAAAGCGCGATAATACGGAAAGTCGGCGGGGAAGGTGCGCTCAGGCAGCACTTTCTTGACATGGGTCTGATCCCGGGCGTGGAAGTGACGATGGTCAAGCTGGCGCCTCTGGGCGATCCGATGGAAGTGCGTCTGCACGGATACGAACTGACACTCCGTAAGGAAGAGGCTTCGCAGATCGAAATAGAAAAAGTAAAAAGCGCTGATGCGCAGGGCGGCACAGACGCGGAAGCAGACCCGGCCGGAAAGGACGGGGCGGCCCAGGAACGGGCGCGGACTGATGTACGGGAAAGCGAGCACCCGGGTCTTGGTGAAGGCGGACGTTTCCACGCGAAGGGCGAAGGGGATCCGCTCCCTGACGGCACTACGCTCACTTATGCCCTTGTGGGAAACCAGAACTCAGGGAAGACCACCCTGTTCAATCAGCTTACAGGATCAAATCAGCACGTGGGGAACTTCCCCGGCGTGACTGTCGACAGGAAGGACGGCGTCATCAAAGGACATCCGGACACGCTGGTAAC
>JAFOIR010000023.1 GCA_017420625.1 Bacillota bacterium | reverse complement strand
CATATGCCGGAAGGAGTACCGGCCGGAGAAAGCTATCACAGCTATCTTTTCGGTGTCAGGGACGGCATCAGGAAAACACCGGAATGGGCTGAGGCGATCACAGGAATCGAGGCGCACCGTATCCGGGCTATGGCCAGAGAATACGCAACGACCAAACCTGCCTGCATTGAAGCCGGTTTCGGTGCCCAGCGTCACGGCAACGGCGAACAGTCTGCCCGCGCCCTGATGATGCTCTCCTGCCTGACCGGCAATGTGGGCATCAGCGGCGGAAGCAGCTGTGCCAATGGAAGCCGGATCGGCGAACATACATCGATGGCAAATTATCTGGAAAGGATGCCGAATCCCTATCCGGGAAAGATCCCTACGTTTCTGTGGACCAAGGCGATCGAGCACGGAACCGAGCTCAAGCCGCTGAAAGACGGGATCAAGGGTGTAGAAAAGCTGGACAGCAATATTAAAATGCTTTTCTGCATGGCCAGCGATATCCTGATCAATCAGCACAGCAATATCAATGATACGATTCGCATCCTGAAAGACGATCAGAAATGTGAGATGATCGTCTGTTCCGATGTTTTCATGACCCCCAGTGCAAGGTATGCCGATCTGCTGCTCCCGGCCACCTCGGTCTTTGAGGGGGAGAATATGATCAACCCCTGGGCGGGAAGCAACTATTACCTGAAACATAATCAGGTCATCCGGCCGCTTTTCGGCTGCCGTTTCGAATGGGACTGGCTGAAGGAAGTGGCTGCAAAAATGGGTGTATATGATGAATATATCGAAGGAAAGCCACAGGTCAGAGACTGGCTGAAGGCAAATTATGCCTTTATCCGTGAAAGAGAACCCGAACTGCCCGACTACGAGACCTTCAGCCGGGAAGGCGGCTGGCAGTTCAAAGAACAGATCAAGGCGGTAGGCTTTGAACAGGAAATCAAGGATCCGGTGAATCACCCCTTCCCGACGCCGTCCGGAAAGATCGAGATCTTCTCCAAGAGACTCTACGATCTTCATCAGCCGGATATCTCCGCGATCCCCCGCTACATGCCCTGTCCGGAGGGTCCAGAGGATCCGCTGAAGGAAAAATATCCGCTTCAGCTGATCGGCTGGCATACCCGCCGCCGTGCCCATTCCATCCATGACAACAATGAATGGCAGGATGAAGTGGAAAAACCCGGTGTATGGATTCATCCGATTGATGCGGCCACGCGTGGCATTCAGGATGGTGAGATGACGGAAGTCTATAATGACCGGGGCTGTATCCGGATCCCGGCTGTTGTGACCCAAAGGATCCGGCAGGGTGTGGCCGCCATTTCCCAGGGGGGTTGGTTTACGCCTGACAAACTAGGCGTTGATATCCGCGGCAGCATCAACGTGCTGACATCTACTGCCTATCCCACACCGATCGCCAAGGGGAATCCGCAGCACACCAATCTGGTGGAAATCCGTAAGGCATAAAGAAGGAGAATCCGTGAAACACAAAAAACTGCAGCAGCTGCTTTTCTGGGCGCTTTGCTGTGATCTGGGACTTTTCGCCAAGAAGCTGATAGCCCCTGCAGCCAATCTGATCACAGACGCACTCCATATCCCGGGAGGAATCGGGACCAGCTTTTCGCTGCTGTTTCTGGTGATCGGGGACTGTGTTGTCCCGCATTTTGGGAGCGGCGCGCTGATGGGGCTGGTGCAAAGTGTGCTGGCGGTGCTTTTCGGTATGACAGGCAGTATGGGCATCCTTGCACCCATCGGCTACATCATTCCGGGACTGATCATTGATATCGTCCTGTGGGTGGGAAGAAAAAGTCATCTGGAAAAACAATTCTCCTGCTGCCTGGCCAATATGCTTTCAGCCGCAGCAGCAGCTCTTACGGCAAACATCATCGTGTTTCGGCTGCGAGGCATCGTTCTTGCACTTTATGTGGCGGTAAGCCTCTTTACCGGTGCGATCAGCGGTCTGGCTGCGGGTAAGGTGGCCAAACGGCTGGAAGCCATCGGGAAAATACGTGAAGAAAAGGAATATCAACCATGAGACAGAAAAGAATCGTCCTTCTGATCATATTCATTCTGGCAGCCGCTGTGGCGTTGCTGGTGATCCTGCACCTGACAGGAGACGGGATCGTAGAACAGGGACAGGTGGAGATCATCCGGCAAGATCAAAAATGGTTTATAGGTGAAAAAGAGATTGCCAGGATCCCCGTGAAGGGTGAATTGGTCAATGGAAAAGGAGAAAGTGTCCTTATTGACGCAAAAGGCATAGCACTGGCCGATGCACTATCTTCAGCAGGGATTGACCCAGCCGAAGTGTCCGTTTTGAAAGTCACATCACAGGATGAGTATTCTGCCGAGATCACCGGCGAGGAACTGCTCGAAAACGGCAAGGTTTATCTGATCAGTGAAGATGACGGGACCTTCACTTTGGTCGTATTCGGTGACAGCAATTCCAAGCGCAAAGTAAAAGAAGTGGCGCGGATCGAGGTTGATCCGAAATGAAGATGGAAGAAACATCCGTCATTATCCTGGCCGGCGGAAGAAGTTCCCGGATGGGGACGGATAAGGCAAAGCTAAAGCTGGGAGGAAAAACGCTGCTGGATCTGACCGTGGAAAAGGTTCAGAATCTGGGGATATCGGATATCGTCATATCCGGCTGCTCCGACTGTCCGGAGAAAACCAGGTATGCTCCGGATCTGATTCCCGGCCGAGGTCCGCTCAGCGGGATCCATGCTGGGCTTAAGCAGATCCGAAGCCAGTGCAGCCTGGTGCTGCCGGTGGATATGCCGCTGATTCCGGAAGAAACCTTGAAACTTTTGATTGCAGCGCATGGAAGTTTTCCTATTACTGCCCTCACGCTGGATAATCGTCCGGAGCCTCTGGTGGCAGTTTATGACGCTTTTCTGGCGCAGGACTGTGAGGAAATTCTACAGCAGGAAAAACACAGCCCTCGCAGGCTGTTTGATCAGTATGGTTATTATCCGGTCCCTTATACCAAAGATCCGGCTCTTTTGATCAACTGCAATACACCGGAAGAATTTAAAAAAATAAAGGAGGCTTTTGTCTGACGACATTAGCCTCCTTCGTTTTCAAGCTTCTTCAGCTGAAATCAATTATTCAGTAAACTTGATGGCCGTTCCGTATGCAACGACTTCGGCCGCACCCTGCATGACCTGCGAAGAGCCATATCGGACACCGATGACTGCATCCGCACCAAGAGAGTCTGCTTCATCAACCATACGTTTCGTTGCCAGCTGTCTTGCTTCATTGAGCATCTCTGTATAGCCGACCAGTTCACCGCCGACCAATGATTTCATGCCGGCCATAAAATCTCTTCCCAGATTTTTGGTCTGGACGATCGTTCCTTTGACCAAACCAAGTACTTCATACTGTTTCCCGGGATAACTCTCAATACTTATTAGCTTCATCTAATTCTCCTTTCTTTACTTCTCTAAGCCTTTGGCTCAGAGCAATCAACACGCCCACAATAACACAACCGATCAGGACGATCACTCCGATCAGGATCCCTTTGGGAGCCGGATCGATATTGTCTGCCCACAGAAACAAGCCGATCAGTGCCGTCATATACACAACGACAACAGCTGCGGCAATGATAGCGCCGTTCTTTCTTTTTCGTACGTCTGAATTACGTACATCCACGAACTTTCCACCTCCCTTTTCCAACTCTTTCATTTTTTCCAGATAGGAAACGGCATCAAAGGAAACAAAATCGACAGGATCATCTGCCAGAAGAGAGCACATGGTCTGCATATGACCAATACTGCGGCTTTCTTCTTCCAACTCATCCATTCGCCCATGCATACAGGTCATAAGATCCAATTCATTCCTGATCAGTTTACGGATGTTTTCACAGGAGACACCAAGTTGTCTCAGTAACTTGATCTTTTCCAGCTGTTTGACATCTTCCAGTGAATACTCCCGATAACTGTTCTGGGGATCTCTTCCCGGCTGAATGAGACCCTGGTCTTCATAGAACCGAATGTTCTTTTTGGAAATATCTACCAGTTCCGCAACCTGATTGATTTTCATTTTACTGTCCCTTCGATGCTTTTGTTGTTTGATGAGATGAGTATAAGGGTTCCACAAGGTGGAAGGTCAAGGGGAATTTCATGACTTTTTAGCTTTTTTATGAAAAATTTCGGATTATCCCAGTTTCCGATAGTCCCTTGGTGAGACACCGATCGCCTTCCGGAAGGCATCACCGAAATAATTACTGTCATTGAAGCCGCACCGATCTGCGATCTCGGTGACGGAAAGAGTAGTCGAGAGGAGCAGATCGCAAGCTCTTTGGATTCGCAGATGGATCAGATATTCCCGGAGCCTGAATCCGGTTACGTCTTTAAAAGTGCGGGAAAGATGAGACGGACTCACAGCAAAGTGCGAGGCCAGTTGAGGCAGAGTGATCTCCTCAGCCTGATGATCATAAAGATACCGGGTGACCTCTTGGATCCGTTCGATCCTTTCATCTATTATTCCATCCTTTTCTTCCTCTTGCGTACGGTAACGAAGAATTGAGATGAGCAGCTCGCACAGGCATGCCTTTGTCACGCTGTGTGCATGCGGCGGCTGATTTTCATACTCATAGAGCATCCGGTCAAGCAGAAGGTAGATCGCTTCTCTCCGCTGCGTCGGAATTGTGACCATTCCGGCTTTCAGACACAGCGGCGTCAGTTCCTCCCCCAGAAAATAGTCGATCTCTGCCGCTGTTGCCTTGGTGAGCGATATGACATATTTCGTGTGCAATCCGTTATCCAGGTAGTCGGTTTTGTGCAGCGTCCGTGCGGGGATCAGGGCAATATCTCCCGCCTGCATCCGGTACATATGCTGGCCAATCAGGACAGTACAGCTTCCTTCGGTCAGTACAAAGAGTTCATGAAAACGATGAAACCGTTTTTTATCTTCTTCAAACAGTCCCGTATGCGTTCGCTTCAGCACACGGAAATCCAGAACCTGTTCGCTTTGAGCCATGTTCCCTCCAAACTTATTCAGATATTCCGTATCATAACACAAGATCTGCCCGAAAACAACAAAATATCTGTAGTATTTTAAAAAGAAAGCAATTAATTCGTATAAATTACTTTCATTTTGTTATATGATAGGCTGATTGTATCGCACTCAGACTGTAATTACAATATTCTGGTATGAAACAGCATAATTCCGGCATAAGAGAATAGTCAAATCTCGCGTATGCGGGGGTTCATAAGCAGCAGGAGCGCTGTGGCAAGAAAGCCGATCGCACAGACTGCGAGCAATGCGGTGCTGCCCTGTTTCTGAAGAAGAGAGCCGGCCAGCATGGAGGCGATCGGGACCATACCCTGAGAACCGATGCTGATAATGCTGGTTACCTTACTAAGTTTATCTTTGTCGATGATCTGCATCATCACAGTGCTGATTGGAATGTTGATGAAAGAAATCATCGCACCGACTGCCAGGCAGATCAAACAGAAGGCGATCAGAAAACTGTTCAGGGAAGAACCACGGTCTACCATCAGCCAGTAGGAAACAGCCAGAACAACCATCACGACAGCCAGGGCCAAAAGCCAGAGAGCGGTCGATCGCCCGGCTTTCTCTTTCTGAGGACGGGCACTGAGGATTGCTGCGCCGGCCAGGGACGAGATACCGAAGAATACTTCAAAGACCGATGACCAGAGCTCTGGTGTCAGAACTTGACTGAAAAGATAGGAAGGCGCAAGAGCCAGATCCGTCTTGATAAAGAACGGAATGAAATTCCCGGTGATGGGTGAAAAGAAAAAGTTGATGAACAGTATCGACGCGAGAAGAGCCAGAATGGCGCGTTTGGTCTTCAGATAGCGAATACCGTCTGCCATATCCCTGACTGCGAGTTTAAGACTCAAAGGTTCTTCGGAAGGACGGTGATCATATCGGATCATCATTTCGGAGATCCCTGAAGCGATGAAACTCAGACCGACCAGGAAAAACAGTGCATAGATCGACATCACCGCATACAGGATGCCGGCCAGGACCACCCCGACGATGCCCTCCAGCGAACTTTTCATTGAGAAATAAGCATTCGCCTGCTGCAGCTTATCCTCTTCTACGATATGGGGAAACAGAGCACCGGCGGCGGGAGAAAAGATGCCGCTGACTGCATTGCCCAGGATGCCAAGAACAAACAGAATAACCACCTGTGTGTTGGATTTTTCAAAGGTCATCATCAGGACCGTAGCCAGAATGATCATCCCGCCTTTCAGATAGTCACAGACATACATGATATGCGCTTTGTTCAGACGGTCTCCCAGTACGCCGCCAATCGGAGTAAAAAGCAGCAGGGCGATCCCGCACAGTGCCAGATACAGACCCTGCAGGAATGCATCGTTTCCAGTGATCTCCAGAATGTAAAAACTGACAGCAAAACTATAGAGAATCGCACCAAGTTCCGAAACCAGCGCTCCGAAGAAGACCAGGCGAAAGTTCCGGTTGGCGAAGACATTACCGCTTTTCTTAAGATCATTGCTCATTCTCGATAAACTCCTTCCATCGTTTACTAAAGGCCGGATCATCCAAAAGGCCGAGCAGAGTGGCAATACTATCGGCTGCCGTTTTACCCATGACATCATATACGAAAGTCTGGTCTGTCTGCTCCGTAAACCGCACCGTCTTCAGACTGTACTCCGGCATTGAATCAAAACTATGAACCAGAACCTTTATCTTTTCAAACGATTTTAAGGCTTCCTCCCGCCTGCCCTGTTTGTATTGGGCATGAGAAAGTAAAAGCTGCAGCTCTGCCAGAATCTTTTCGGTAATGTCTGGTTTGACTTCTTTTCTGAGTCTCGTGAGCATATCGATTCCCCATGCAGTGATGGTCTCTGCGGATTTCCAGTCATTCGCAGCTTTGAAAAAAAAGTAGTACGCGAAGATCACATTGATCAGGGTAACAATGCTGGTTAATAAGGCTTCTGACAGATACATTTTCGCCTCTTCCGGCCTGTCCAGATAGACCGCCAGGTACAGTCCGATCATATCGCTGAAGATTCCTGCTGCGTTGTTCTTTTTCAAAACTTCGAGGCTCTTCTCTATGTCTCCCAGCAAAAACCAGACTTCTGATTGACCTCCCAGGATCGTCAACTCGTTGAACCTGGGATCATCGTTCTGCGGAAGCAGGACCTTGGCTTCTTCCAACAGTTCCAACGCTCTTTTGAGCATATTTGCGTCCCGCTCAGGGGTTCCAAAAGCCATATAGACCGATGCGCAGTTTAAAACAGCTTCGAAGGAATGCGGGTACTTCCCCAAAAGCTTCTCCGCTTCGCTGATCGCGGTCGGATCCATTACCTGGCAATAGGCGTTGATCCTCTCCAGCATAGCCTCCATACGATTATCCTTCGTCCGGTATCCGATCAGCACATCGACAGAAATATCGAAGAAGTCTGCGAGTTCCACCAGCATGCCAAGTTCCGGCTGTGAGAGCCCGGATTCCCATTTATAGACAGCACCTACCGTCACGCCCAGCGCTTCGGCCAGTTTTTCCTGTGTCATCTTCTTCTGTTTTCGGAACATACGTATATTTTCAGCAAGTGATAATTTCATCAGTACGTCCTCCTTTTGTTTACATCTGCTATTATAATGCAGCTATTTTGCAAAAGGAAGACACATATAATACTATTATTATATTATTTTTTATACCATTGGTATGGTTTTTGGCAAAAAAATAAACCCATCATTTTGATGGGCTGATATCTTCTCCTGAACCATTTGTGCTATAATGTAGTATCATATAACATTCTCAGGAAGAAAAGACGGAGGATATCCATGAGAGAACTGTTAGACTTATTTTTTACTTTTGCCCGGATAGGCGGCCTGACCTTTGGCGGCGGCTATGCCATGCTGCCCATGCTGCAGAAGGAGGTCGTGGAGAGACGCGGCTGGGCTACCAATGAAGAGTTGATGGATTATTATGCCATAGGACAGTGTACACCCGGTATTATTGCTGTCAATACAGCGACTTTTATTGGCAATAAAACACGTGGTGTTGTGGGCGGTGTTGTTGCGACTCTTGGAGTCGTTTTCCCGTCGCTGGTCATTATTACCATTATTGCAGCGTTTATCTCCAATTTTGCAGACCTGGCTGTCGTTAAAAACGCGTTTGCCGGCATCAGGGTGTGTGTCTTCGTACTGATCCTGAATGCGGTAGTCAAACTGGGGAAATCATCGATCAAAGATGCCGTCACGCTGGGTATTTTTCTCCTGGTGCTGATCGGATCCCTGCTGCTTGATGTTTCACCTATCATCTTCGTACTGATCGCTGCTGTGGCTGGTATCGCGGCACATCTGCTTCTGAAGAAAGGAGGAAGCAAGGCATGATCTATCTGCAGTTGTTCTATGAATTCGCAAAAGCCGGCCTGTTTGCCATCGGCGGCGGGCTTGCAACACTTCCTTTCCTGCAGGACATTTCTGTGCGGACTGGCTGGTACACGGCGGATCAGCTCGCTGATATGATCGCGGTTTCCGAATGTACCCCGGGACCGATCGGCGTCAATATGTCCACTTACACCGGCTATGCGGTCGGCGGAGTATTCGGAGCTGTCGTCGCTACGCTCGGCCTGATCTTTCCGTCCATCGTAATCATCATCATTGTTGCGAAAATTCTGAAAGCCTTCCAGGACAACAAATATGTAAAAGCAGCATTCTACGGACTGCGTCCGGCATCCACCGGCCTGATCGCCGCTGCCTGCCTGAGTGTTGGTCAGATCGCTCTGTTCAGTCAGGGATCATTCAGCAGTTTGAAAACCGTTTTTTCCGGTATCCGCTTTCCGGCAGTGATCCTGGCGGTAATTCTCTGGCTTCTGATGAATCTGGGCACCTTTAAAGCGCTGAAGAAAAACAAGGTGCTCGCAAAAATCAGCAAGCTTCATCCCGTAGTTTTCCTGGCAGCATCAGCTGTCGTCGGAATTATTTTCGGTTT
>JAFOIR010000022.1 GCA_017420625.1 Bacillota bacterium | reverse complement strand
TGAAGAGCCGGATTGGCTCCCAGAAAACCATGAGACACATCGATATTCGAAAATCCCTTCTCCTTCAGATATTCCTCATAGTAGTTCGGCTGGTTTTCCGGTGGCTGATCGAATTTCAGAGACGGGAAAACACGGCTTCCCGGGAATCCGTAACCCATGAAAGCCTTTCCGTGAAATCCGCAGTCCTCCGGCGTCTTTCCCGGAGAAACATGCCATTTTCCGGCATAACCACAGTAGTATCCGGCATCTGTCATCAACTGACTTAAAAGAAGGGTTCCCTCACAAATATCGGTGAAATTATCGATCACTCCGTGCCGATGGGGAAAAAGGCCTGTCATCACGCTGGCCCGGGATGGCGCACAGATCGCCGAGCACGTAAAGGCATTTTGCATCGTAAGCCCTTCTCTCGCCAGCTGATCGATGTGCGGTGTCCGGCAGATATCCGCCTGATGACTCAGACCGTAACCCGGCATCCCAACCTGCCGGTATGCACCGATCGTATCCGGTCTTTGCTGATCGGAAAGGATCAGCAGGACATTCTTTCTTTTTCCCATGATGGTTACCTAGAACTTTCTTCTGGATGTAGAACTTGAACGGCCGGAACTGGAAGAAGAATGACTGGAATAGGTTGAGTGGCTGCTGGAAGAAGAACTTCTTGAGCTGCCGCTGTCACTGCTTGGCTCAATATATTTTCGATCGACTCTCACACCCAGCAATATATCCTGAGCACCATGCACCTGGAAGCTTTTCTGAACAAGATTGGCATCGGCTTCTACGGCTTCTCTGACAACATTATTCTTTTTCTTGGCACCCTCTGTAACAAAGAAACCAGTGATCCAGCCGCCGATCGCACACAGAAGCGCCCAGAATCCACGGGTAAACCAGGAGTGCGGTACAAAGCCAAATCTGAGATATCTTCCGAGAAAACTCAGGTAACGATTGATATTCTCACCGTAGTTTCCAGCACCCAGATTTGTCAGCGTAACTGATTCCAGCCGCTTTTCTGCATCCTTGGTGAATGTCTTTGCCCGGCCGGTCGCACCCTCACCGTAAGCGCGTACCTGGATGCAGTACTGAGAGGATTCATCCACAAAGATACCGACAATGATTCCCCTGTGATCTTCTCCGAATCCATATCCACACGCATTCCAGTAGATATCGAGATAACGATTGATTCTCTCTTCCTCTGCATCCATGTCAGAGGGAAAATCTTCATAAAGACCCTGTTTGGGACTCAGGCTTTCAGCCCGGTCACTCAGGAAAACAACGATATCCGTATCATACTTTTTTGAAAGCTCGTCGATGGTTTTCTCGATTTGCCGCTGATCAGCACTTCCGATTCCGCCTACTTCGTTGATCAGCTTTACCTGCCGGTAAGGTTCCATATCTTCACCGGCAACGAAGGCTTTATACCATTCCGGGACTTCAACGCTGCCGTATTTAAGCAGGTTTTCGACCCCATCGGTCCATTTGGTAAATGCGCCGTAATAGTCTTTTTCTACCAGATGTTCATACAGAATATCATCCAGTTTTGAAGACATCTCTTCCGTAAACACGGTTCTGGTCAGTCCGAAGGAAGCTGATACCATCTCCCGGTTATCCGGATCCATGTTGATAAACAGAACCAGTCCATCAAATTCTTCTCCGATTCCATATCCTTTATAGACATAGAAATCCATTGCAAAGAGTTCATTATCCATACCGTAGGAAGTCACATCGGTATAGATGACAACGTCCTGGTTGGTTTCCTGACGGATCTGCTTCAGCCTTGCTTTGATTTCGTTCTCTTCGTTTGGTGACAGAAGATTTGCCAGATCGATCAGACGAGGCTCATTTTCATCATTATGAAAGTCAGTAAATGTGGAAGGGTCTGTCACATACCAGGAGGGAAGCAGCTGTCCATCCAGCATCGCCAAGGTGGCGCTGTCTTTATTGGTCAGGGAAACCGTTGTCGTTCCAAAGCCAGCCTGATAAGTCTTTTCTGTATCAAGGGGCAGGCTTCCGGATCCCTTAACTTTTTCATAAGCCTGGGCAAGGAAAGCAGAAACGGCACCTTCATAACCGTTTTCTTTGTATCCTCTCCGGACAGCCTGGATCAGAAAGTCGATATCCTCTTTTGAAAAGACCTCCCAGGCCCTGCCAAAAAGACGAATACTCAGACTTTCTGTGTCTGCATCGAGTCCCAGACACATTCCGTCATGATTGACGCCGTATCCAAGATTGTTCTTCTGGTAGATATAATCGATGTATTCCGTAAATACAGAATCGCCATAGCTGCTTTGTCCGACAAGCAGAACAACATAATCAAATCCCGTCTCGACAATATGTTCATCATTGTCATGATTGATCTGTATCCGGTAATCCTCAGAAAGAAGACCGTAGAAATCTCCTACATGATAAACACCTGAATTCCACTGCTCCTGTTCGTTCGGCTGTTCTTCATCATCTGCTGAGACTTCCTTTGGAAGCATGGTAAGTGTAAGCAGACTGATCAGCAGGAGTGCAAGTATACGTATGAATTGATTCTTTTTCATTCCACTCACCTCCTCACAAAAGTACGATCAGGGCAATAGCTGCTGCTACTGCACTGGCTCCGGCCGCAAACCATTTCCAGTAGAATCGTTTTTCTTCTTTTTTACTGTAAGGCAGCTTCCCTTCGACCTTACCCGTCTGACCGTTCACCGCAAAGTGATAGTCCTGTCCTTCAAAGGAAAGGTTCAGAAGATAAACAGGCAGCAAGACATATCTCGCACGCCGCATGTTTACCGCAAGCCGCTCCGAAGAAATCGAAACGGATCCATAGCCTTTCGTTGCTCTTTGCATGGCAACTTTGGCACCTGTCTTCTTCATACGGGCATCACTTCTTTTGCGTGATTCGCTGGATGCTTCATCGAAGCGGTCAGCCACAAAACCAGCCAGATATCGAACATCAAAAGGCATAATCTTCGAAAGATCATAGGGCTGGATCGAATCCATCAGATCATTTTCCATTCTTTTGCTGGCATCCAGCGCCAGATCATGAAAGCTCATACTAACATTACGATTGATCTGATAGGACTCATATTCTGTGCACTGATAATCTCCCTCCTTATAGGTTTTTCCCATCTTTTCTCCACGGAACGTAATATCACCGTATACATCACAGTCAAAAACCCAGAACGGCACATAGACACCAGTCACCGGGCCGATCTTATTGGAAGAGAAGAAACCTCTGGGAAGGAATCTCTTGCCTTTATAGTAGTTCTGGACCGATTCCGCCAGTTTATTCGGCATAATGGAGAACGGTACGATACCGTCAGGTTTCAGCATGCCGGTAAACTGCTGGGTCAAAACAATATTGTTGCCGCAGTAAGGACAGGTCAGCGATCCGGTCGTCTGAGCCGGTGTGACGACCTCCGCACCGCAGGAACGGCAGACATAGATCGGCAGCGGTGCCATCTGCTGCATCGCCTGGTCTCTCTCATTTCGATTCACCTGCATCTGCTGGGGCTGCTGAATTTGCTGTATCTCGAAGATGCTGTCACAGAATTCACAACGCATCTTCCCAAGCGCCGGATCGAAGATCAGCGCTCCGCCGCAGTTCGGGCATTTTTGTTCCTGTAACATGCAATCACTCCTTTCGTTACCTGCCTATCGTAAGGTCCTTGATCACTTCTCCTGCTATCATCAGTCCTGCTGTTGAGGGTACAAAAGCAATCGATCCTGGTACCGACCGTCTCCCCGGCGGCGGTGTCTCGCTGCTTTCAGCCGGTTCAGCGGGCAGTTCCCTGGAATAGACAACTTTCAATGATTGAATCCCGCGTTTGCGGCATTCATAGCGCATGACCTTCGCTAAGGGACAAACCGAAGTCTGATAAATATCTGCAACTTCAAATTGGCCAGGATCGAGTTTTCTGCCGGTTCCCATAGAAGAAATCAACGGGATACCTTTCCTTTGACACTCCTCTGCCAGCATCAGCTTGGCTGAGACAGTATCGATCGCATCAACAACATAATCATAGACAGAAAAATCAAACTGATCGGCTGTATCCGGAAGGTAAAAGATCGGATATGTTTTTACGATACAATCAGGATTGATATCATGTACTCGCTCTTCCGTCACTTCCGTTTTCAGTCTGCCGATCGTCGAATGAAGCGCAATGATCTGCCGATTGATGTTGCTCGGAGCGACTCGGTCAGAATCGATCAGATCCAGCGCACCGACTCCGGATCTGGCCAGAGCTTCCACCACATAGCTTCCTACGCCGCCAAGACCAAATACAGCGATCCGACACCGCCCGAGCTTTTCGATTCCCTCATCACCGATCAAGAGCGCGGTTCTTCCAAAGATCTCTTTTACCATTTTATTGAATCAGGTTTCCGTCAATATAGACGGCTTTA
>JAFOIR010000219.1 GCA_017420625.1 Bacillota bacterium | reverse complement strand
GTCAGATCAGTAGGTGAGTCTTCGATAGTAACGGCGGATCGCCATAGGATGACGCCGCAGGTGTTCCAGATGAGCGCTCAGACGCCGGCAAACGACGCTCGCAATAAAGGGTGAAAGCAGCGGACGAAGAGCAGGGTCGATGCCGTCAAGCTGATAGTCTGCCGTATCAATGGTATAGACTTTGGCACTGATCGTCTCAGCAAATTTCCTGACGCGTTCCATTTCGGGGCGCGTTTTGTCTTCACCAAAGAACAGAAGCAGGGGAATATCCCGTTCAATGACTTCCAGTGTTCCATGGAAAAAGTTGGCAGCGCTGATTGGACGGGTGCGCATCCAGAGCATTTCTTCCATGATGCACATACCGTAGCAGGTCGCCCAGTCTTCCAGAGAGCCGGAGCCAACGATATAGGTAAGAGGCTCGTCGCAGATCGCTTCAGCAATAGCTGCCATGGAGTCTTCGCACGTTTGGCTGATTCTGACAAGGTTTTCGGGAAGGCAGCGGAGCGCATCCTGGAGCGCAGGATACGCGTCAAACTGATGGGCATTGGCCATCAGACGGAAAGTAACTGTATAAAGAAACTGGGTCTCTCCGGAAGGAGACAGAATCAGATAATCGGCTTTTTGAGCCAGAGGTGTCCCGGATGTTGCAACATAAGCAAGCACCCGGGCGCCTTTTTCATGGGCAAAATCAACGGCGGTGATGATCTCTTTCGTGTCCCCGGAAGCGGAGCAGGTGATAACAAGGGATTTTTCATCCAGATAGGCGGGTGCTTCCCATACCAGGTCAGCCGCATTTTCCAGATAGATGGGAAGGCGGCATCCACACTGTTTTGCCAGCTTCAGGACCTGTCCTTCAGCCAAGAGCGTTCCGCCGATACCAAGATAGATGATGGAAGAATACCCGTCAGCACAGATCTGATCGATCAGACGCTCTGTTTCCGGAATGATCTGAAGGCCGCCGTTTAGTTCTTCGAGGTGTTTGTCAGGTTCATATGCGCGCATTTTAATACTCCATTTTCCACATATATCTTCTTTGGCTTAAGGGGTGATTTCGTTTCTCGGCAAGTTTCTCTGCGTAGACACGAAGAACAGCGCCCAGCAGGACCGGATTGAAGAAATCCTTTACCTCGGGAGGAACCACTGCTGAAAGTCCGAGATCTTTCGCATCTACGACCGTCAGTCCGGCTTCGAAGCGTTCAAGGAAAGTACGCGCACGTTCATCCATGGGACGCGTGGGGCCATCGTTCATCAGGAGCAGGTAGGGAACGCCCTTCTCGACTACCTCAAATGGACCGTGGAAGAAATCGCCTACGTTGTAGGTGGAAGAGGGAATCCACTGCATCTCCATCATGAGGCAGGCGGCGAATGACCAGGCCAGTTCCTGCATGGCGCCGGAAGAGGTAACATACAGAATCGGCATATCCTTATAGGTGTTGGCAAACAGACTGGCTTTCGGAATGATTGATTCTGTTACGCTGTCAATGAGAGGAAGAATCTGATTTGCTGCCTGATGCATGAGCGCAAGATCCGGATATCTCTCGATCTGATCCAGGAGTTCAGCTGCCAGGAGCAATGCTTTGATCGTTTTGTCTTCCTTGACTGAATAAGCGCCTTGCCATTCGAAAGTAACAACGGCATCGGCGTCTTTGGTAAGCGGAGAAGCCGGATCATTGGTCAGAGCAATGGTAACAGCTCCGCGTGATTTGGCAACTGAAGTGGCTTTGACTGTTTCCGGTGTGGTACCGCTGAGAGAGCAGGTGATTACAACAGCTGTTTCGTCAACAGCATCCATGGTTGCCAGGACAAATTCATTGGCGGTATGCAGTGAAGAGCGCAGGTATCTTGCCTTGGAAGAAAGCAGATAGCAGGCCGGATAGAGATCTGAACGGGAAGCGCCGCAGCCGACAAAATAGATGCTGCGGATATTTCGGCCGTCGATCAGCTCGCGGATCAATTCTTTAATTTCGGATGTTTGTGAAATCTGAAGCATGGAAACCTCCTGTTGTTTGAACTGTCAGGTGTCCTGAAGTTCCTGTGTCTTTGTTCCTTCTGTCATTTCCTGCTGGGCCAGAAGAACATCCAGCATCCTGGTGACAGTCAGAAGTGTATAAGGGTTGCATCGTGCCAGTTTATCTGCAATCTCCCGGTCAATGATCTGTTCCTTGGGGACGTAGATGGTATCCATCAGAAAATAGTTGGGATCTTTCTCCAGGGCATTACAAAAGCGCATCAAGGTTTCCAGGGGAAGTTTTTTGCCCTTTTCTACCTGGCAGATCCATTCGTTGGAAAGACCGGTGAGTGCGGCGAGACCTTCCTGCGTCATATTCTTTTCCTGGCGGGCAGAACGGATCCGTGCGCCGACCTGTTTGAAATCGAGTTCGATGACCATAATAGATTTCTCCTTTTGCATCATGGAAGTTCAACTTTTTTACTTATTTGCACTATTATATCAATTGATTAAAATTTTATCAATAGACAATAAATTAATATTGAATTAATCCTTATAATTCGATATAATACTCATTAACGATTAGTTAATTATTTTTGAAAGACGAAAGGAGGTCTCCGATTGAGATTGACAGAAAGCAGAAAGGGCAATCTGCTGACGGTTCATGTGAAGTTTTCCCGGAAGGAAGAGATCAACAGTGCAGAGCTGAGCTATTTCTCGTCCAAATCCTTCAAAGCCTTCCTTCGTCCTGTACAGGAGAGAAAGAAACTGATTGTTTACAAAGGACTGAATGGCATATCACTCTTAGAATATTTGAAACGGCCGATGAGTGAGACCGATTTCTTTTCGCTGATCGAACAGATGACAGATGCCACGATCGAGCTTAGAAACCATCAGTTCCCGCTGACAAGAGTAATCTGGAATATGGAACATGTTTATATCAACGATCTTACGAAAGAGATCGAGCTGATCTATGTTCCGACAGAGCAAAAAGTCAGCGATACCCAGATCCTGGTTTTCTTTGTACGGATCATGAATACACTTCAGCCGACT
>JAFOIR010000218.1 GCA_017420625.1 Bacillota bacterium | reverse complement strand
TCCGGGTCAAAGTCAATACAGCCCAGATGCCCCAGCAGTCCGTCTACCGAGCCGATGATCTGTCCATCCGAAAGTCTGGCTTTCACCAGTTTGGTGGTGAAAGAATAATAAATATATCCTTTCACTTCATCGACAGCGATTCCCTGAATATGGCATTTCCCCCACAAACCGGTATCAATCATGGACATCCTCCTGGCGTTCGTTCAGTTTCGTGAGTTTGGCCTTGACGGAGATCTTCCGAGGTGTCGGAAGATCATCAAAGCGGATGATATAGGCATTCTTTTCAGCATTGATTTCTTCTACTGTTCCATTACCAAAGATCGTATGCACAATACGGGTTCCCGGCATGAGAAGTGAATTCTCTTCTTCATCTGACAGCCACTGACTGTTTTGCCGGATGTAAGCCCTCGTCTCTTCAATGAGCCCTTCCCGGAGAGGCTCCGTGTACAAAAGGAATTCCTGATCGATATCCAGAATGAAACGCGAAGGATATCGCGGTGCTCCGTCAAAACTTCTCCCTTCCGCATCCGAAAGGAACAAGCCGTCTCTGGCACGGGTCAATGCTACAAAGGCCAGTCTTCTCTCTTCTTCCATTCCTTCTCTGGTCCGGGTCTTACGGGACGGAAAGATTCCTTCATTCATACCGCAGAGAAAAACATAGGGAAATTCAAGGCCCTTCGCCGTATGCACTGTCATCAGCTTGACCTTATCTCCAGTCTCAGCAGTATCGGAATTTGTAAAGAGTGCAACATGCGAAAGATAGACTTCCAGTGTAGTCTCTTCTCCGCAGGAAGTTTCATATTCATAGATCGACTGTTTCAGTTCCGCCAGATTATCGAGTCTGTCCTGTGCTCCTTCCGTACGGAGCATTTTTTCGTATCCGCTCTGATCCAGGACCTCTGACAGCAGTTCGGAAACCGGACGGCCTTCATAGGAAGAGGAGAAACCATCGATCAGCCGGATAAAAGAGAGCGCCCCTGTCCCTTTGAAAAGGCTGACCAGTTCCGCAAATTCCGTATTCTCCGCAGAAAAAGCTTTGCCTCTTCCCTCTTCCGTGATTTCCTTCAGTGCGGCATATAAAGACAGGTCATGGTTTTCAGCATAGGTCTGCAGTGCCTTGATGCGACGTATTCCGACATTTCTCTTCGGTACATTTACGATCCGAAGAAAGGACAGATCATCCTGAAAAGCGATCATGCGAAGATAGGAAAGAGCATCCTTGATCTCCATCCGCCCAAAGAACTGAACACCGCTGTAGATCGTATACGGTATCTCTGCCTTCAGAAGAGCCTCTTCCACTGCACGAGTTACATAGTGTGCCCTGTACAGGACCGTCATCTGCCGGTAGGGGATTCCCTTCCCATAAAGCTTCTGTATCGATTCAGCCATCCACTCGGCTTCTTTTTCGGCGTTTTCCGCATGGTGACAGGTGACTTTGGAAAAATCAAATCCTGCTGATTTTCCAAGTTCCATCTTTTCTGCTTCATACTTCCGCATGGGGAGCAGATCTTTCTTCATCCGCTGTACATTCTGATCGATCAAAGAGTTGGCGGCATTCAGGATCGCCGGTGTGGATCGATAGTTCTCCATCATCATAATGGTCTTTGTTCCCGGGAACTGCTGGTCGAACTCCAGAAGATACCGGACTGAAGCGCCTCGCCAGGTATAGATCGTCTGATCCGGATCGCCCACTACGAACAGGTTCTTATGATACCCGCACAAAACTTCCATCAGGCGGTACTGCGGTTTGTCGATGTCCTGGAACTCATCGATCATGATGTATTCCAGCCGTTCCTGCCATTTGAGCCGGATTTCCGGATGCTGTTCGAAGATGTATAGTGAAAGAAAAATCAGATCATTGTAATCCAGTCCGAAGCATTTCTTTTCCTGATACAGATATCCGTAAAAGATGATCTCATCTGCTTTTTGGGCGTTTCGATATTTTTCCTGCAGCTGATCGAGACTCATATGGATCAGATCCAGATAGTAGTCCGGTTTCTCCACGCCTTTCTTCATCTCGATCATATCGCGTGCAGAAGCAAAGGTCATATCGCGAAGTGTCAGTCCTCGTTCTTCGTATATGATCTTCAGCATGGAATCAATATCCGAATTGTCCAGTACCAGAAAGCTTTTCGGATAGGAGACGGCATAGGACTCTTCCTGCAGGACAGAGACACAAAAACCATGAAATGTATTGATGTAACCGGTATCGTTATCACCGGTGAGGTTGTGGATCCGCTGGCGCATCTCACCCGCGGATTTATTGGTAAATGTCACACAGAGGATATTGCCCGGCAGGATCCCAACCTCGTTTACCAGATAGGCAAAACGATGGGCAAGTGCCCGGGTCTTTCCGGATCCGGCTCCTGCAATGACCCGCACAAAACCTTCTGTCGTGGTCACTGCTTCGATCTGAGCCTTATTCAGGTCTTTCAGAAGATCCATCGCCTGCCTCCTTTTTTATCGTTTCGAATTACTCAAGCTCCAGGAAAACGCCCAGCAGCCGTTTGGCTGAAAGCTCCAGTTCTTCCCTGCTGATCAGCCCTTTCTTCAGTGCTTCCAGTGTTCTTTCAGGGAAGCCTGTCGCCATCTTGACATCATTACCGGCTTTGATTTCCTTATACTGTTCACCCAGCGTCCACCAGTCCGTCATGACAAAGCCTTCAAAGCCCCATTCCTCACGCAGAATGCCGGTCAGCATGTCGGTATATTCCGAAGCCCGATATCCGTTGATAACATTGTAGGAAGTCATCAGTGCCCACGGTTTTTCTTCTTTGACAATCATCTCAAATCCCTTGAGATAAATTTCACGGGATGCTCTTTCTGACACACGGGAATCCGCGTTTTTACGGTTTGTTTCTTTGTTGTTAAGAGCAAAATGCTTGATTGTCGCACCGATCCGCTGTGACTGAATGCCGTGTACCATGGCACCGGCCAGTTTACCGGCCAGATAAGGATCTTCCGAATAATACTCAAAGTTTCTGCCGCAAAGCGGACTGCGATGAATGTTGAGTGCCGGTGCCAGCCAGAAGCCGAAGTTATTCTCCTTCAGTTCCAGAGCAGCCGCTTCACCAATAGAAGCCACGACTTCCGGATCCCAGGTACAGGCCAGAACACAGGCACACGGGAAAGCTGTCGTTACGACACCTCTTCCCGGGAAGACCCGAAGACCAGCCGGGCCGTCTGCTGTCATCACGTTCGGAATGCCGTATTCCGGCAGGTTTCCGAAACCAAAGGTATTGGCCACACCGGTATTCGCCTGACCGCCCAGAAGTGAGATCAGGTCTTCATCTGAAAACTGAGATACCAGCTCATCCAGTGTGCATTTTCCTTCCGCCACATCCATCAGTGTCTTTCCGGAATAGGTATAGCCGCCCCAGACTCTTGCAACCCGGTCACGCCCACGCGTTGCCGGAACGATGCTCTGCATCTCATCATAAGCCTGATGGACCAGACCGTCTTCATCTTTATCATGAGGCTCAGTAAGGGGCAGTTCTTCCATGCTGCCGTCTGAAAGCATGCGCTCTTTCAATTGTGAGGGCACCATTCGCGCTTTCAGCTGCAAAGTAATGCGGTCTTCTGGTTCCGTATGGATAAAGTCGATCGCCTTTGCACTGGCAACATCGGTTCCAACAAAGATCTGATAATCACCTTTTTCCAGCAGCCATGCAGATTTTTGCACTTTGCCAAGATCGTCATAGGAAGCCATATCCTTCACGGCAAAACAGATCTGTAAGACTTCTCTTTCACCCGGCTCAAGGAGTCTGGTCTTCTTAAAGCCGATCAATGCTTTGGCGGGTTTTCCCAGTTTTCCCTGCGGTGCACCGTAATATACCTGAACAACTTCTTTTCCTGAGTAATTGCCGGTATTGAGAACCTCTGCTTCGACACGGATCTCTCCATCTTTCTCTTGTGCCCGGATGTTCTCCACCGAAAAAGTCGTGTAGGACAAACCAAATCCAAACGGATAGACGACCTTTTCCCTGGCACCGGGAATCGTCTCAAAGTAACGATATCCAACATAGATATCATCCGTATAGTCCACATAATCTTCAGACTCGTGGAAATTGTAGCTGGATGGATAATCTGCCAGATCTTTGGCGTAGGTATCGGTCAGCTTACCGGAAGGACTTACCTTACCGGTCAGTACATCGGCCGCGGCAAGACCCCCTTCCATACCGCCCTGCCAGGTCATCAGTACTGCACTGATGCGCGGATCATCCTTAAACCATTTGGTATCGACCATGCCGCCCACATTCATCAGCACGACAACTTTTTTGAAATGGGAGGCTACTGCTTCAACCAGCGCTTCTTCCGCCTGACTCAGATAAAAATCGCCCTTTTCGAAAATACGGGACAGAATCTGAACAAAACGGAACCGATTACGTCCGGCTGCATATTCCTGGTTGTCTTCTGACTGATTTACATCCGGTACTGTCCGATCCCATCCTTCACCGGAGTAACGTGAGATAGAGATAATCGCCACATCCGCGTAGGCTGCCGCACCGGGAATCAGCTCGTCCGGCACCGGTGCTTCCGGCATCAGTCCAGGCGTTTTCATGCCCAGGGCACCCGTCGTCGCAGCATTATTCCTGTTCTGCTCCTCCCAGTATGCCCGGTAATAATCAGTGGTGGGCTGATAGATCAGAATATTCTCATCCGCCGAGAGTCCATCATAAATATTATGGACATACGCACATGTCACGTCTCCGGAACCACCGCCGCCTTTTACATAATCGAATGTCGCTTTTCCGAACAGCGCGACTCGGGTTCCCTTCTGAAGAGGCAGAACCTGGTTCTCATTTTTCAGAAGAACCATGCCTTCACGGGCGGCATTTTTGGAAAGCTCGATATGTTCCTTACTTCCCGTCAGCAGTTTGCCCTCCTTGCCCAAAGGCAGAACGGGTGTAAATAAGAATCTTCCATAACGTTGCATAAGCTGTTCCTCCTGTTTTTTTCTGACTTATTATCCCAATGGTACTTCCACTATTTCTGCCATCTTGGAAAGGCAGATTTCGATCTCTTCTGAAATATCATCCACCATCCTGGCAGTGATCTCGTCATATTTATGGGTTTGAAGACTATCATAAAATTCACGCTTAATATCTGCAGAGAGCGTCTTCATCCTGGATCGGAAAGCTCCCTTCGGCACTAGTTTTCTAAGTGCTTTGGGCAGTTTCAGTTTCAAAAGTGCGCTTTCCATCTTGGACTTTCCAAGAGCCAGCACCAGAAGTGAGGCAGCGATTCCGGCCAGCATTCCCTGCGGTCCGCTGGAGATCAACGCCAGGCCGGATCCTCCGCACAAAAGTCCCACCAGAACAGAAATGATCGAATCGATCAGCCAGGTAAGCTCTTCTACAGCGAAGATCTCCTTGGAATCCAGTTGAATCTCAATCTCTTCCGCAGAAAGAAAAGTCGACAAGGACAGCGCTTTATAGGGCACATGATGCCGGACACAGATGGGGATGGTATACTCTTCCAGCTCTCTTGCAACTGGTTTGATCCAGGCAGCGATGGGTTTTTTCATGAGTTCTGCTGCCCGATCGCTTCGAAGAAAAGCAGGAATCTCTTTAAGCAGAGCTTCATCTGTATCGACCAGGCGCGGGATCTCTCCGGCTCGCCATTTTTCAAAGATCGGTTCTGCTACTTCTTCCAGAATCGGGTCAACCAGAACATTGACGACATCCAGGTACAGATCCTGAATATTCTCCCGCACGATTGCCTCGACTGTATCGGACTGTCTCAGTTCATCCAGTTCATTTCTGAAAAGCCGCATTTCCTCATCGATCCGGCCACTGTAGGCAAGTCCTTTTGCCACAGAGAATTCCGGTTCTGCACTGGAAATAAGTACCGCATCCGGGAACACTTCCTGACACCATTCGTGGATCACTTCCATTCGGGAAACACCGCCCGTCAGGAAGATAAACTCCGGCATCTGTCCGGAGATCGCATTTTTGATGTTTTTCAGACTGACCGTAAAAACCTCCCGGAAGGATTGATGATCCAGTGAGGGCAGTTTCTGTTCTGTCAGATCTCTGGCAATTTTCCGGTCGATCGTAAGATTCAGTTTCCGTATTTTTCCATAGCGTATCAGAACGGTCTCACTGCAGTCATTATCCTGGAAATAAGCTTCATCGGAAAAATACCGTTCCTTCAGTCGTCTGGCTTTGAATTCACAGTAGGTCCTCCAGGGTTCACTCTTTTCAAATACTTCCCGGATCTCCTGCGGTTTTTTGCTGTTTTGGATGGCTTTTTCGAGCAGCAGTTCGTCCATGAGTCCGCCGCCCAGCGCTACTTCGCCGCTCGTTTCGAACTG
>JAFOIR010000217.1 GCA_017420625.1 Bacillota bacterium | reverse complement strand
TGTCCAGAGTGCGACAACATCCGCAACATCATCTTCCTGAACTACAGGATAATCATTTCTGACAGATGATTCTTTTTTCTGTTTGCCAGTCTGTGATTCCAGATCTCTCAGTTTCTTTTGTATCTCAGATGCTGTTTTCAGGTCCCCCTTCATGATCGCCTGTTCTTTCTCTTTTTGCAAAAGAGAAATCTCAGTAGGATGGGTTTTTTCTGTTTTTCTGGCTTCAGGCGCCTTGAGATGTACACGGCTTCCTGCTTCATCCATCAGGTCGATCGCTTTATCAGGAAGAAAGCGCTCAGTGATATAGCGTCTGGAAAGCCGAACACAGGCCTGGATCGCTTCCTCACTGTACTGGACACTATGATGTTGCTCATAGTTTTTCTGAATACCATGAAGAATACTAATGGCTTCATCTTCCGTTGTCTCTTCTACCAGAATTGGCTGAAAACGACGAGCCAGAGCGCCATCTTTTTCGATCCGTTTACTGTATTCACTGATAGTTGTCGCACCGATCAGCTGTATTTCACCGCGGGAAAGAGCTGGCTTCAGCATATTGGAGGCATCCATCGTGCCTTCAGCTGATCCTGCACCGATCAGTGTATGCAGCTCATCCATAAACAGAATGATATTACCATCAGTGATGATCTCTTCCATGCAGCGTTTCAAACGTTCTTCGAATTCTCCTCGATACTTTGTCCCGGCAATCATCGCTGCCATATCGAGGGATAACAGTCTTTTTTTCGAAAGCATCTCCGGTACATCACCGGAAACGATCCTGAGCGCCAGCCCTTCTACAATGGCAGTTTTACCTACACCTGGTTCTCCTACCAGTACCGGATTGTTTTTCGTACGCCGGCAAAGGATCTGTATCATCCGTTCGATCTCTTTTTCTCTGCCGATTTTCGGATCAGAACGTGCTATCGCTTCTTCTGAGGTAAGATCTTTTGAAAATTTCGGAAGGATCGGACCAGGATCGGGCATCTCTTCATCGATAGGAAATCCAGGAGGCGTCATCCTCATTTCCGGGCGCTGCTGATCACGGACACCTAGCTCATGACGCAGATGATTCAGGAACTCCAGAGAAGGAATGCCCATCATGGACAGTATACGACAGGCTACATTATCCTGAAACGTCAATAGTGCAAGCAAAAGATGCTGTGTTCCGATGACATCGACATCCATTTTCTGAGCAAACGACTCTGCTTCCTTCAGTACATCCGATGCACCGGGAGCCCATTCCATGGCAGCATTGGCTGAATGGACCAGTTTCGCATCCATTTTCTCAATGACTGTTTCAATTTTCTCTTCTGTGACACCGGCTTCCTGAAGGACAGCACTGGCATAGCTCTCCTTCTCAGCACAAAGGGCATACAGCAGATGTTCCGTTCCAACGTAGTCGTAACCTATTTTCCCTGCAAAAGATTCGGCTTTTTTCAGCACGCTTTTTGCTAATTTCGTGTATTCCATCTTGATTCCTCAGATCAGTTTAAAATCCTATTCAGAAACTCTCCGGTATAAGAACCGGGTGTCCTGGCTACTTCCTCCGGTGTACCGGTTGCAATGACTTTACCGCCCCGGTCGCCGCCTTCCGGTCCGAGATCGATGATATAATCCGCTGTCTTGATGACATCCAGATTGTGTTCGATCACCAGAACGCTGTTTCCGCCTTCCACCAGTTCTTCCAGCACTTCGATCAGCTTATGCACATCGGCAAAGTGAAGTCCGGTCGTTGGTTCATCCAGAATATAGAACGTTTTTCCGGTTGATTTACGTGAAAGTTCCGTCGCCAGTTTAATGCGCTGAGCTTCACCGCCGGAAAGTTCCGTAGATGGCTGTCCCAGCTTAATATAGGAAAGCCCGACGTCATGAAGCGTTTTGATTTTCGAATAAACTCTGGGGACGTTCTCAAAGAACTCCAAAGCTTCTTCCACTGTCATATCCAGCACATCTGCAATCGATTTGCCTTTATATTTTACATCCAGCGTCTCGCGGTTATACCGTTTGCCGTGACAGACTTCACAAGGCACATAAACATCCGGCAAAAAGTGCATCTCGATCTTTATGATGCCATCTCCGGAACAGGCTTCGCAGCGTCCGCCCTTGACATTAAAACTGAATCGTCCTTTGGTAAATCCGTGCATCTTGGAATCCTGCGTAGAAGCAAACAGATCTCGGATCATATCAAAAACTCCGGTATAAGTAGCCGGGTTGGATCTGGGTGTACGTCCGATCGGAGACTGGTCGATCACGATCACCTTGTCAAGATTCTCCAGTCCGTCAATATGATCATATCCGCCGGGCTTAATTCTCGCGCGGTTCAGATCTCTGGCCAGGATCTTGTAAAGGATGCCGTTGACAAAGGTGCTTTTTCCGGAACCGGAAACGCCTGTTACACAAGTAAAAACGCCCAGCGGAATATGAAAGTCCGTTCCTTTCAGATTGTTCATCGTCGCCCCATACAGATCGAGCCATCGTCCGTCCGGACTGCGGCGGGTCTTCGGAACTTCGATCTTTTTCCGTCCGCTCAGATAATCGCCAGTGATCGATTCCTTACAGTTACAGATATCTTCCACCGTTCCCTGGCAGATCAGTTTACCGCCGTGAATACCGGCTCTCGGACCAATATCCACGATATGATTGGCTGCCC
>JAFOIR010000003.1 GCA_017420625.1 Bacillota bacterium | reverse complement strand
TGAACAACGGGCAGTACCTTGGCCATCTGATCACCAAGGACTGATGAGCGCATGGTCTCTTCCCGTGCTTTCATACGGTCATGGTTGCCTCGGATTGTATTGATTTCTCCGTTGTGCAGCAGCATCCGCTGCGGATGAGCCTTACTCCAGCTGGGAAAAGTATTCGTGGAGAAACGTGAGTGGACCATAGCCATGGCTGAGGTATAGCGGACATCCTGCAAGTCATCGTAAAAAGAACGCAGTTGGCCGACCAGCATCATGCCCTTATAGACGATCGTCCGGGAAGAAAGAGAACAGATATACGCATCGGTGTCCTGTTTTTCAAAAGTCCGGCGGAGGATATAGAGCCGCCGTTCAAAATCATCAATCTTCAGACAATTCTTAGGCCGTTTCAGGAAGCACTGCAGGATCCGGGGCATCGTTCTGCGCGCTCCGGCACCGAGCTGTGCCGGGTGACACGGGACTTTACGCCAGCCGAGAACAGGGATCTTCGCTGAATCCGCCAACTGCTCGAAGATCCGGCAGACATTGTCGGCACCCACTTCATCCTCGGGAAGGAAGAACATCCCCACACCATAGTCTCCCGGCTTTCCCAGCCGGATCCCTTCTTCGTCCGCCCATACCAAAAAAAGAGCGTGAGGAAGATTGGTCATGATCCCCACGCCGTCACCGGTCGTTCCGAGCGCATCCGATCCGGCTCTGTGTGCAAGCCGTTCCACGATCTTCAGTGCCTGCTCTATGGTGCGGTGGGTCGGCCGGCCGCTGAGGTCAGCGATCGCACCTACACCGCAGGCGTCGTGTTCCATTTCACTGTGATATAACGGATACTGTCGGTCTTTCATGAGTTTTTACTCCTTTGCTGATCTGTCCAGTATTTCCTGGGCGATTTCGATCAGCTTTTTATGTTGGTTCATTGCGGTATTTCGCATACGCTGGTAAGCTTCGTCTTCCGGCAGATGCAGAGTCCGCATCATGACTTGTTTGGCATTATTGATCAGAACTTTGTCTTCGTAGCTCCGTTTGGGTCCGCTCATACGGTGAAGCTGTTCCAGCATCTCGCAGGCACCGAGGATCTCCTGTCTGGTGCAGGGAACTTCCAGACGAAAGATCTGAGGAAAGGAAACACGTTCCTGCACGGCTGAACGGGCAATCAGCAAAACGTGGGCACCTTCTCCGATATCCCAGCAAAGATCATCGATCCCGCTGTCCGGCAATGTCCCTGCCAGAACGAGTATGGCATCCTGGACCCGGTTGAAGGTCCTTTTCACTTCACCGGCTGAATAACAGACCTGATATACTTCCAGACCGGCAGATGACAGCAGTCCCTTGATCGATGTCCGGGATTCTTCTGTCCCTCCTGCAATAATGAACCAAGCCACTGCCGTCACCTCCTTCCCGTTTTGCTTTATACTGCTGACTTTAATACATTACCAGATATCTGGAGATCTCCCAGGTACTTACGTGAGTCCGGTAGGCATCCCACTCTTTTTCTTTTCCTTCAATATATTGTGAGAGAACATGCTCCCCAAGCGCATCACAGATAACACTGTCCGCTTTCAGACACTCGATGGCTTCCTTCAGTGTGCCCGGCAGGGATTCAATGCTTTTGGCCTCGCGGGTGGCCGTGTCCATGGCAAAAATGTTATCCGTGATTTCATCCGGCGGTGTCAGTCCTTTCTCAATACCATCCAGACCTGCCATCAGACAGATCGCCAGAGCAAGGTACGGGTTGCAGGATGGATCCGGGCATCTTAACTCCACACGGGTCGCACTTCCTCTGGCAGCCGGGATGCGGATCAGGGCTGAACGGTTGCTGGCACTCCAGGCCAGATAACAGGGAGCTTCATAACCGGGTACGAGACGTTTATAGCTGTTGATCAGCGGGTTGGTGATGGCAGCCATGCCTTTGATATGAGTAAGGATGCCGGCGATAAACGAATAGGCTTCCTTACTGAGACCTTTTTCATCAGACGGATCTGCAAAGATATTCCTGCCGTCCTTGAACAGACTCATGTTGGTATGCATGCCGGAACCGTTGATTCCGAAGACCGGCTTGGGCATGAAGGTTGCATGCAGGCCGTTCTTCTGGGCCAGGGTCTTGACTGCCAGCTTGAAGGTCATGATATTGTCGGCAGTCGTCAGAGCATCGGTATATTTAAAATCGATCTCGTGCTGGCCGGCGGCAACTTCATGATGGGATGCTTCGATCTCAAATCCCATCTGTTCGAGCGTCATACAGACTTCACGTCTGGTGCTTTCACCGTGATCCAAAGGGCCCAGATCAAAGTATCCCGCTTCGTCAGAAGTGGTGGTAGTCGGAAGTCCGTTCTCATCGGTCTGGAACAGGAAGAACTCACATTCCGGACCGACATTGAAAGAATAGCCAAGATCGGATGCATGTTTCAGTGCTTTCTTCAGCACACCTCTCGGATCACCCAGGAATGGGGTGCCGTCCGGATTGTGGATATCACAGATCATACGAGCAACTTTTCCATGCTGCGGACGCCATGGCAGGATCGTGAAGGTGTCCAGATCCGGCCACAGGTACTGGTCAGACTCGTTGATACGTACAAAGCCTTCGATCGAACTGCCGTCGATCATGATATCGTTATTGACAGCTTTTTCGATCTGGCTGGCGGTGATGGCAACATTTTTAAGCTGACCAAAGATATCCGTGAACTGCAGGCGAATGAACTCTACGTCATCTTCCTGGACGAGGCGAATAATGTCTTCCTTTGTGTACTTACTCATGGCTTGTCTCCTCTGGAAAAAATAAAAAAATAGGCAAGGGGACCCTGGAATTCCAGGCCCCCTTGCCTTGCATGTCGGTATATTATCACGAGTTCCTTTTTGTGTCAAGTTTTTCTTTTTATGTTTCTTCAGGCTCCTGTAAAATTCTTGTACAATGATGTTGTTACGAAAGAAAAATTGTTCTATAATTGGAAACAGCAGATATGTGTGAAGGAGGCTTGTATCATGATACAGCTGCTCATCATTGCGGATGACTTTACAGGTGCGCTGGATACCGGTGTCAAACTGTCAGAATCCGGGATCCGTACCAAAGTTGTCACCAGGCTGGACAAAGATATCACTTCTTACGATACCGATGTACTGGTAGTCGATACCGAATCCCGTCACTTAAACCCGGAAGAAGCGTACCGTACAGTCTATCGGGTTGCCCGTGCTTTCGTTGGTTCGGGGGTAGAGTGGTTTTTCAAAAAGACGGACTCCGGACTTCGGGGCAATATCGGTGCGGAACTGTCCGCACTGGTGGATGGTCTTGGTGAAAAACAGCTTGCTTTTGTCCCTGAATTTCCTTCCATAGGCCGCATTACGAAAAACGGCGTTCACTATATCGATGGTGTCCCGGTATCGGAGAGTGTTTTCGGAATCGATCTTCTGAACCCTGTCCGTTTCTCCCGGATCGATGAGATCATTCATGATCAGTCCGACGTTTCTGTAACAGGAAAGAACTGTGAAGATCTTATTGTGGCGGAAGAAGGCATCAGTGTTTACGATGCGGAAACAGATAAAGAACTGCATGAGATCATTCTCTCTCTGAAGGATCAGGGTGTTCGGATCATGGCGGGATGCGCTGGTGCCGGTGCATATCTGCCGGAGCTTTTGAGTGTAGAGGTGAGTGAAAGAGCGATACCCAAACTGGAAACACCGCTCTTTGCCATCTGCGGAAGCATCAATCCGGTGACAGTTTCTCAGGTCGAATTTGCAAGATCGAATGGATTTGCGCATTTTCGTCTGAAACCGGAGCAGAAACTTCAGGATAAGTTCTGGCAAAGTCCCGAAGGACAGCTGATGTTTGGAATCTTCAGGGAAAAGATCCGGAATAAAGAATCCGTCGTTGTCGATGCGATCGATGACGGCGAAGGTCAGGCAACCGTTCAATATGGACGGGAACTGGGTTTTTCAGTAGATGAGATCCGTCGGAGAATTTCTCATACACTGGCGCTTCTTTTCAAAGCGCTGTTTGAAGAAAAAGCCGGCGGGACCCTGATGATCATCGGTGGAGATACTCTGCAGGAATGCATGGTCAAGATCGGGATCCATGAGATGGAGCCTATCTGTGAGATGTCGCAGGGTGTCGTTCTTGCGAAGTTTAGTGGTGATGGGTTTGAACAATATGTACTGACAAAATCCGGTGGATTCGGAGAGGAAAGCCTTCTTCAGGATCTGACGGAGCAGATCGAAAAATCATAAAACACATAGGATATTCTGGAGGAAATGATCATGAGTTACAAACCGATCGTTGGAATCACTATGGGCGATCCGGCCGGCAATGGTCCGGAGATCACCGTCAAGGCACTGGCTCACGCGGATATCTATGACCGCTGCCGTCCGATCGTCGTTGGCGACGTCAAGATGATTGAGCAGGCCAAGGAATTTGTGGGCATGCCTGGGATCGTTATTCATAAGTGTGATCAGGTTTCAGACGCACTTTTCACACCCGGCATCATCGATGTGCTTCATCTGAATCTGATTGAAGATGTTTCGACGTTTGAAATCGGAAAAGTCAGCATCGAAGGCGGAAACGCGGCATTCCAGTGCGTGAAAAAAGTCATCGAGCTCGCTCTGGCCGGAGAGGTCGATGCGACCTGCACCAACGCGCTGAATAAAGAAGCCATGAATAAAGCCCTGGAATTCTACAAGGGCGAAAAATCAGACGGCTATACACATTTCGACGGACATACTGAGATCTACGCGACCTATACGAATACCAAGAAATATACGATGATGCTGGCACATCATGATCTGAGAGTCGTCCATGTTTCTACACATGTATCTCTCCGGGAAGCCTGCGACCGCGTGAAGAAAGCAAGAGTATTGGAAGTCATCCGGATCGCCTATGATGCTTGCCGCGACATGGGGATCATAGAGCCGAAAATTGCTGTTGCCGGCCTGAATCCGCACTGCGGTGAAAACGGTTTGTTCGGCCGGGAAGAGATCGAAGAGATCAGTCCGGCTATCGCCGCTGCAAAGGAAGAGGGCATCAACGCGATCGGTCCGATCCCGCCCGACAGCGTATTCTCCGAAGCACTGGGCGGATGGTATGACATCGTTGTTTGTATGTATCACGATCAGGGACATATTCCGCTGAAGACGGTCGGATTTGTCTACGACAGAGAAAAGCAGACCTGGAAAGCAGTCGAAGGTGTGAACGTTACCCTTGGTCTTCCGATCATCCGTACAAGTGTCGATCATGGAACCGGATTTGCCCTGGCCGGCAAAGGTACCAGCAATGAGCTTTCCTTAGTCAACGCGATCGATTATGCAATCATGATGCAAAAGGGAAAGGCTAAATGAGCCAGGACCGGAAAAAGAATTCCCAGGAAAAACTGGATTATCTAATGAATGCACCGATCCCGAAGCTGATTCGGGATATGTCGGTGCCGACGATCATCAGTATGCTGGTGACGAGTTTTTATAATCTTGTGGACACGGCCTTTGTCGGCCGGATCGATACACAGGCAACCGCGGCCGTCGGCGTTTCTTTTTCTGTCATGGCGCTCATTCAGGCATTCAGCTTTCTCTTCGGACATGGTTCCGGCAACTACATTTCCCGTCAGCTTGGTGCCAGAGAGTTTGATGATGCCAAGAAGATGGCGTCGGTCGGTTTTGTAAGTGTACTGATCGTAGGGGTTCTGATCAGTGTTTTTGGCTTTATCTTTGTAGCACCGATTTCACGGATGCTGGGTTCCACTGAGACCATTCTTCCCTATGCTGTCAGGTACCTCAGGATCATCTTCCTTGGTGCACCGTTCATCATGGGGTCCTTCGTGCTGAATAACCACATGCGTTTTCAGGGCAATGCTTCCATCGCCATGATCGGCATCGTGACCGGAGCTATCCTGAATATCGCGCTGGATCCGCTGATGATCTTTGTGATGGACATGGGTGTGGCCGGAGCTGCGCTGGCAACGATCATTTCCCAGTTTGTCAGCTTCTGTATCCTGCTGTATCTGAACCGTAAGCGAGCGGCGATACGTGTCGGCATCAGGCACTTTACACCGAGCTGGCATTACTACAAAAACATCCTGAACGGCGGGATCCCTTCTCTGGTCCGGCAAGGCATCGGTTCCATTGCAACGATCCTTCTGAACCTGGCAGCACGCACCTACGGCGCAGCAGCGGCAGATGCTGCGATCGCGGCCATGGGCGTCGTTACCCGGATCACGATGTTTGCTTATTCAGCGCTGATCGGTTTCGGACAGGGATTCCAGCCGGTCTGCGGCACGAACTATGGTGCGAAGAATTATGCCCGGGTCAAAGAGGCGTTTCATTACTGTGTGAAGATCGGCTCGATCGGTCTGGCAGTCCTGTCCGTTCTTGGTTTCATTTTCGCCAAGCCACTCGTTGCACTTTTCCGCGATGATCCGATGGTCATCGAAATCGGCTATGTCGCGCTTCGAGCACAGTGTGTCGTCTTTGTTCTGAATGTCTATGTGATCATGTCGACGATGCTGCTGCAAACCATCGGCAAGGCCGTACCGGCTTCGATCGTGGCAATGGCCAGACAGGGACTGTTTTTCGTCCCGATGATCCTGCTGCTTCCTTTGTTCTTCGGCCTTTTCGGAGTTCAGATCGCACAGCCGGCAGCGGATGTTTTAAGCTTCATCCTGGCGATCCCGCTATGCCGGAAGGTCCTAAGGCAGATGGAATAGACAAACTGTCCCGATCAGTGAAAGATTGGTCAAATAATCAGGTTTTTCTGAATCCGCTCCAAAGCGTTGGGGCGGATTCTCTGTTTGGATGTTATCCAAATAAACCCCTGGCTATGCCAGGGGAGGCAGGAGCTTTAGCTTCAAGCATGAAAACCTCCTGTGT
>JAFOIR010000216.1 GCA_017420625.1 Bacillota bacterium | reverse complement strand
GGCCTGGACGCCATCCATGACACCGTGCATGAAATGGCCCGCGACGAAGACCGTCACGGCAAAGCCTTCAAGGGTCTGCTGGAGCGGTACTTCAAGTAATCCGCAAACCAAGGTAAATCAACGGTTTCAGGCAAGAGTGATCCGAAGAGGGTCACTCTTTTTTCATGCTCATCTCAACGATCAGGGTTGGGCCTCGGTTGGGACTTCCCTCCTTCCCGCAGGTAAAAACTGCTCGATTTATCTCAAATGTTGGGTCTCCAAAATGTTGGGACCTTTCGCGCACTCATTTTACCACTCAGAAGCATTGAAAACAATAACAACTCTGCTACAAGCCGCAAGTGAGATCGAAGCATGTTTCAAACGACTTTGATACATCTTTCTGTTATCTCTACACGTTGATTTTACTTGTTTTCAAGCGCATTTATGTTTCGCTCGAATTCTTTGAAAAATCTTTTTTGATTTCTCCAACGTGTCGCATTATAACGACACATTTTGTAATTTCCAGAGTTATACTATGGTCACAAGGTTGAGGTGAGCAACCGAAACCAGAAGTAAAGGTCGGCGGGCCAAATAATCCGCATCAAAAGAAAGAGAGGTTCAAATGAATCGCAAAACCACGAAAATCATCGAGATCAAAGCAAGAGCCACAAGCGGAAACCTGCGGACAGTTCAGGCCATCGCGCCTCTGGACTTCACTCTGGAAGATTGTTGCAAGCTCAACAACGTTCCGATGCTTTCCATCATCTCCGTCAAAGAATCCAAGCCACTGATGTTTGAGGAAGCCACTGACTACGTGATTGCAAATCAGATTGCAATTGCCATGGATCCCAGCACTATCATCGTAAAGTCATCCATCAAAATGATGGTTGCCTAATAAGTAAGGAAAGGAGTGAGAGAAAATGAATACCATCCACGTTCTGCCCGTCATTGATCCCAATACCAGTAATTTCGTAAAGGCATTCATGGAAAACATCAAGGTGGCTGCAACTCTGGACTATTCCCCAGATTCGCTGGAAACCCTGAAATCCATCGATTACTCAGATCGGAAGCTGCTGATGGCATACAACAAAAACTTCTATGCCACTGCCATCAAACTGTGTGACGGAATCATCGACACAATGATCAGGGACATCAAAAGGCATTCGCGCAGAAAATGTCTGAAAGGCGTCAGCAATCTCGAAGATTTGTTGAACTGCGGTTACTACTTTGACGATTATGAATCATCGCGCCGTGAATTCGTTACGGTTCTGTGCGAAGACTATCTGACTGACTGATCTGAACAACTTCTAAATGTGTACCAATAAAACGACAGGTTATCAAAACTCAAGAGTTACAATAATGACATCAAGTGAAGGAAAACACTAAAAAAACCCATGAGAAGGAAGGAATAAAAAAATGAGTACCATCAAAATCAACGACAAGAACTGCACCCTCGAGATCAACAAGACCTTTGCCGCAAAAGCCAGCATCTTCGACAGTAAAGCCTACAGACTGCTTCGGGATGCACGCAACGACCATCCGACTTACCGTGTTGTGATCATCGCTCAGAAGACTGTAAAGCCTGTCTTCAAGGGTCTGACCTACAAGTACATGGAAAAGTACATCTCCAATCATGATGATGAAAACAACAGCATCATGAAAGAGTACAAATCCCTGCGCGCCAAGGATACCGAATCGGAAGAAATGCTGGACGAATCCTTCAGCTATCAGGAAATCAAAGTATGGTTCCTGAACCGGTATCCGCAAATCGCCGCTCATCACGAAGCACGTGCCAGGCTGCTTGATCGGAAAGCAGCCTGACCCACGGCTCAACCTACTATTCATGCAATTTGAAGGGAGAAATAAGGATGAAGAACACATTGATCGTCAACCACAAAGATCGGACTATTGTCATGGATCGCACTTTTGCCAAGAATGCAACAAAGACATGGTTCAAAGAATACGAACAGTTACAGCGGGTTCGCCGGGATTATCCTGAATACAAAGTGATTCAGCGTCAAATCCGCAAGAATCCGCACAAAGAAACCTATCAGGGTTTGACTTACGAGTACATGGAAGACTACATTTTGACTCACGGACCAGAAGAGACACGGAACGCGAATCTGGCAGAATTCTACGAGAAGCGTTTGATCTCCGAATGTCACGGAAAAGCATTCCGTTATCCCGCGATCAAGAGTTGGTTTCTGGAAAAATACCCTGAAATTGTCAAATTTGGTCTGCCGTCTGAAAAGCAAGATGCTGATCGCGCTTCCAAATCAGAAACCACTTTGCAGACCGCTGCATGATCCTCTCCTCAAAGGTTGATCATGCCATAACATAAAACAATTAGAGGAATCAACCTTTGAGGAAAAGGCGGAGGGATGGATCATGGAACAGTTAGAATTGCGGAGTTATGATCGCAAAGAGATTGCAAGCATCCTGCATGTGAATCCTGCTCCAAAGAATTTCAAGCGTGACACGGAAAATCGTCTGAGCAGATGGGGTTATCAATACGTCATCGTTGACCGCGGCCCTGTCATCATCACCGGCAAGCCCGAAACACCCGAAGACAGGCTGAAAGAAATTATGTTCAGGCTGTTCGAACTGGATACCCAAACTGGAACTAATGGTGAGATGGATAACGGATCAACAGTGTTCGCCTGCTATCTTCACTTCATGATGACAGAGGAGATCGCAGAAACCATGCCTTGGGATGAGCGTTACGCTTGGTTGAACGAAAACTATGGTGTCACAGCTTGTCCGCCGTGTCTTCAACGATGGACAAACCGCCTAATAGTGCATGACATCATGAATAAAAGCAGTACCGGAGCTATGTGGTGGATGACTTACTACATCGATGGAGTCAAGCATCGTGTCCCCGTTGATGAAACCGATCCTGAGTTGATCAATTACCGGGAATACAAAGCAAAAATACTCCCAGAGATGCTCCGCCGAACCAATGGCAATGTCAACACCGCTTATCACCTACTGGAAAAATGCTTGTGGGCAGTATTCCATTGCCGTTACTATCAGTGTAAGTGCTTGCAGGTAAACGGCCTCACAGATGAAGATACCGAAACCGTGCTGGCGCTGGTTGATAAGATCGTAGATGATCACTTTGCCGCACTGATGAAAGGTCAATAATCCCCGCAGAAAGGAATCGTCTGCACATGAACCGAAAACTGAATAAACTGCGAAGATGGAAGCAAATTGCGCTTCCATCTTTTTTCTGATTCATCAATCTTCACATTGAATAGATAACTTCCGAGATTTCATTCCATAATTTGCTCAATAAACCAAAAAAATATTTCCAGCACGTCGGGCGAATACTCAAGGTTGTCCTACTCGTTCTGTAGCCAGAAACTGATACCACTCTCCATCAATAAGGCACACCAGAATATCATCCGATTGTTCATCGTTTATGAACGCATATGCAGTTATTTTTTTATCAGTCATACTTCCATTTATTGGAAGTTCCTCGTTTACAATAGCACTCTCTTCAGGTTCAACCGGAATGACTTTTTTCGTGTTGTAATATACGATGCCGTGAATCTTTACGGTTGTATCTCCGCCTTTTTCGTCTGCAGCATACAGATTCAGCCAGAAAGCGGGGCGGACAACACCATAGTCGCGGAAGACAGCTTCGTAGTAGAGCGAGCCGCCGTTGTGCACGTACGGGGCGTCGAAATTACTGAGGCCGGGCATCCGAAGCCACCACCACCCTGCCGGCTTTCCGTCTGCCGTCTGGTAAATGTCAGTGCTGTATGCGCCGGTTTCGATGGCGTAATCTGTAGGCGCAACGCGGGATTTTGTGTTATTGCCGTCGTCCTCTTTCCAGTATTTTACACTGAGGTACCGGTTCGCCTCCGCATAGCTCAGCAGGAAGATTTTATCCTGCGTATTGTTCCCATCGATCGAATTCAAATCGTTGTAACCCTGGCTGGAGCTGTTGTCCACCGTGGTGGTCAGGATGGCGGATTGTTCTTCCGCGCTGAATGCCTTATTCAGGAAATCGCTGTTCAGCCAGGCACGCAGCGTGCAGGTTTCCCATGTGACATCTGTATATTCCGTATTGTACGGCTTCGCTTCCAGCCCGTATTTGCTCAGCAGCAAGGCCTTTCCATCCTGCACATCCAGCACAACCCACTCAATTTCCTCAGGACCGTTCTCTTTGTCGCCGTCCTGCTCATAGCGGCCAAAAGTCACAATACTGCCAATGGTATCGAAAGACTGAGTGATCGGTGTTTCTGCCAGGACTGTACTTATAGAGACAGCAAAAACCAATATGAGTAGAATTGCGATCGCAAAATGCTTTTTCATCAGCTTCAATTCCTTTTCATGGATTCCACTGATATAAACGAAATATCCTGCAAATCTGTTTCCTCCATACCGATGGGCAGGAAAATCAAAATATATTTCGATTTATCCGGGATCTCATTATGTTCTGTTATGCTGAATCCAGTCAGTTGCAAAATCCACAAGCTCTCGCTGCTTCATCAGGCGAAGTTCAGCATTTCCAAGTTTACCATGTCTGACAGTGCATGCCTGTTCAAATGCCGTTCCAATCTGTTCAAAATCTTCGCCGTCAACGAAGAGCGTTTCATATGCTTTCCAGACACGTTTTTCGTTTTCCATAATGGCGCTGTGTTCAACGCAGTTGTGCTTGCCGGGGTAGGCAGCGCGTGTATCAGCGAGGTGGAGCGAAGTGTTCTTGTCATAACCAACGCCGAGAAGCAATACGTCGCCGTCCAATTCGTATAGTTTTCCAATGGGGGAGCCGTCTCCGAAAATGTTGGAAAAATCATGACCGGAAACAAGATACTCAGCGTGCTTTCCCCAGGCTGCTACCGATCTTGCGGGGTGATCGCTCCGAACAGCGCCGGGCCAGGAACGAAACATTTCAGCTACAGATCCCATCGTATTGGTAGGTGTAATACGCTTGTCGTATGCAGGCCAATGATCCCGGATCATTTGCCAGTATTCTTCTGCAACGTCCCAATGGACTCCGTCTTCGGGGTCGAGATTCTTCCACGACTGTGTCGGCATCATAACCGTACCCTCTTCACCGACCGTTTCAAGAAGAGCCTCAATGACAGTTTGGGCGCCGCCGCACACATATCCGAATTTCGACAATGATGTATGAACCATCAGCGTATGTCCCTTCTCCAGTCCGAGAGAATGAAAAACGCGCAAAAAATCATCCTTGATTATTGGACGCATTGAATACTTCCTCCATGACTCTTGATTGTTATAGCCGACAAAATCAAAAAATAAACATTGATTATTATATCACGAATATCCAGATTCACAACAAAGAACGTGCCTCTCCTGATTGATTTCACTGTGTTCTTCTGGCTCTGATCAGTGTGCTTTTGCTAATCCCTGTCATCTTCTGCACCTGCCCGTAACTCTTGCCTGATCCCAAGAGGTCAAGAGCCAGACTGATTTGTTCATCCGTAAACTTGCGCGGTCTGCCATCCCTGAAATCAGGGTTCTGCCGCAAGACCTGTTTTGCTGATTGAGTGCGTTCTACGATCATTCCACGCTCGTATTCTGCAAAAGCGAGCATCACAGTCAATATAAGATTCCCTGTCAAGGTATTCTCCACCAAGCCCATGTTGAGGATGTGCACCTTCACACCACGCTGAAACAGGTCCCGCACAGTCTGAACACCTTGAATCGCTGTGCGGGCGAAACGATCCAGTTTCGTGACCACAAGCATATCTGATTCGGTCAGCTTACCCAAGAGAGATTGAAAGGCAGGTCGTTCCATCGTCTTCCCTGTAAAGGCTTCCTGAATAATCTCTTGGCATCCATATGCAGTGAGTGCGGCAACCTGTTCTTCCAGACTGTTGCCATCGCGGCTCTGCGTGGCGGTTGACACGCGAGCGTATCCGTAAATCATTGCTTTTCGCTCCTTCCTGATGATCCTATCTTTTGAACCGATTTGATCATAAGTTCTGGCACGATTTCAGCTCCGTGCCAGAACTCAAAAGTTCTGACACGACTGTTCAATTCGCGCTGCTCATGAACCACTCACGCCCTGCAAGCCAGACATACATTTCAGCGTGGTATTCGGTCGTTTGCATATGCGCTTGTGCGTCTTCCTGACTGTTGTATTCATAGTCATTGACTCCATCAGGTTCCCAGACCCGCACGATGTAGAACACAATCAATCACCCTTTCCAGACCTGACGGGGATCAAGTCCCCATCAGGATGTAATCTACTGCTTTTTCAGCCTTACCCGCGGCGCTGACAATGAAGCGCTTGTCATCTTTCAAGGCTCGCAGCCATCCCTGAATGTACGCGGCGCTGTTGTGGAAGGACTGCGGCGTTTCCAGTCCGCAATGACTGACAAGGGCTGCGCTGCCGATCTCGGCAATCAATTCCTCTTTGCTGTACTCTTCGCCGCCAAAGTGTGCAGGCGTTTCCAGTCTCGCAAGCCGTTTCATATGGCCTGTGCTGTGAACCATTTCATGGAAGGCGGTTCCGTAATACTCGGCAGTCTCGGCGAACTGTGCCAAGAGAGGAAGCACAATCCGATCTGCGGCGGGCTGATAAAAAGCGGCATCCCCTTCGGCATGTTCCAGACTGACGCTCTCACGCTCCACATATGCGGCGATGATGCTTTCCGCAGTTTCGTCTGCGGTTGCGCTGTTCGGCATGGGCTGCGTGTGCTTTGCCGTGATCCCTTCGCACTGGTCGATGTGGAAAACGTTGTAGTATTTCAGGAAGGGAACCTGCTTCTCTTCCTGCGTGTCTTCGTCAATCACCGGCAGGAACTTCCAGAAAACCACGATGTGAGATTTTTCACCCTGCCGCACGTGCCCGCCTTCCTGCTGTGCCTGCTTGAAAGTGATGTACTCGCCGGGACGACCCAAGAGCATCTGATTCAGCAGGGAGTAACGCTTGCCGGTCGTGTGGCTGATTGCCGCGCCGCTTGCGATCCAAGGCTTTTTCCAAGGGATGATTCCCTTTTCCATTTCACTGATGATCCTGTTGGTTATTTCGCCGTAAATGTCCATTTGATTTGCTCCCTTCCTCTTGTGAGGGGAGCGGGAACCGTGGTAGAATGTTCCCGCTCCCGTGGTTTGTCATGATTCCGTGGTGAGCATCTGACCGGGTGCTGTGGTAGGTGCCCGGTTTTCAAATAACCTTGAAGGGTCTGGTGACCACGGTCTTGTAATACCCTTCAAGCGCATCGCCCAGAACCTTTTTCAGCGCCGTGGTGTCCATCCTGCGGGAAACCGTGGCTTTGTAGGTGACTTTCCAAGTTCCCGCCATCATGGTTTCCTCTTCGCCCATGTAAGCCTTGATTTCATCAGTCAGGGCTTCGGCTTCGGTCTGCAAGTCTTCGATCATTTTACGGAGTTCCATCAGATCGGAAACCTTGGTGATGATGCTGTCGTTCGCCTTACACATTGTTTTTTACCTTCCTTTCATTCGTGGGGACTTGCTGCCCCTCTTGACATTGTTATTATATAACGAATTGCGTTATTTGTCAACACTTTTTCGTTATTTTCTTTCATTTTTTTAGAATTTTTTCACGCAAACAGTTGTGAAATAACTCAATTCGTGATACAATCCCGCCTGAAAGGGTGTGATTCGATGATCAAATTTCGCGTGAGGGTACAACTTGCCCTGAAAGAGATCAATCAAAAGCAGTTGGCTGATTTGACCGGGGTACGTCCTTCGACCATCTCGGCAATTTGTACGGGGTCTGTGAAGCACCTGCCCATCGATGCACTTGAAAAAATCTGCGCTGTGCTTGAATGTCAGCCCGGCGATCTGATGGAATACATCCCAGACGAACAGGCGTGAGCCGCCCAAGCATGCGGGAGAGCTGATTCCGAAGTGGTGGCGGGGGGGCGTATTACGGGCGGAAAAACTGGCGCATCCCACACCCCGCCCGCCCAGGTCTGCACAGATTCCAAGAGTGTCTTCGATTTTGAAAGACGGTGGCGGAGGCTTGAAAAACAAAATACGGGCTGCTGATTCTTACATCAACAGCCCGCCGCATGTCATTTGAAATACTGTTTGAGCATTTCAGTGACTTTTTTTTCAACCTGTTTCAACGTTTCCTTGTCGATCACAATTTCAGTATTTGGTTTTTCAGCTTCATCGTCCATCATTTGTGGCACTTCTGAATCAATCCAATTATGCAATTCGTTTGTACCGGTTTTTCTTTCTTTTGTTACGTTCATAAGAAATACTCCCTTCGCATTAGTGGAAAATGGACTTGATCATGTCTGTGATTTTCCGTTTTGCCTCGGCTAATGATTTTTCATCAACCTTGGTTTCAATCGCAACTTGATTCCTCGGGTCTTTCAATACCCGTTGAACGATCTTCGGCACTTCGGATGCGACCCATGCTTTGATTCTCAATTCTGTTGCTGCGCACTGCGCATCTGTGTATCGGATTTGGTTTTCCACATGCCGCATGTGGTTTGGTTGGTTTTCTAATTGCGCTTCCGTTCTCATAACATGAGAAATAACAGCCGCACGATCACTGGCAATGTCTGCTGTGGATAGTCCCATGATCAACGCACTCCTTCCTATCCGCTGTAAGGATTGTACTGTAATACTCGCCTGCGAAAATCGTAATCAGTCAAGTAGATTTCTACCATGCGCCGCATGATTGTAGAAAGAGATAGTTCGCATTTCGCCGCATCATGCGCAACGCCTGTTTTCTTGTCATAATCAATTTTGAACTGAATCGTTGTCAAAACAAACAACTCCTTCTCGTGTTTTTTCTTCACTATTGTTGAAGATTCAGAAACACTCCGTAACACGCTTTGCCCAAAGGTGTTTTCCTCAAACGTTGATCAATCCAATAAATGACTATTACAAGAATCAACGTTTGAGGAATGCAAAGTCAGACGGCACATGACGACTGTGACGGGATTTTCGGTTGCGTTCTGATTTGCCAGATTTTATAATGTATCAAGAGCATGCAGATCGGAGTGATGTTCGTTGAAGAAATCACAGCGCGGGAAAAAACCAAACCAGAAACTCAAGCCATACGCTGTTCTACAATACCTTTTGAAAAATTCTGATGAAAACCATTTCGTCTCTGCAACAGAAATCAAGGGATTCCTACTTGAGTGCTGCGGAATGTATGCTGACCGTCGGTCAATTTACAAAGACATTGAGGAAATCAACAGAATCGCCTTGGCTCTGGATGAAGACTGCACTTTGGATGAAGCAGATGAAATGCTGAGTGAAGACGATTCTGACGAATTGAAATTGGTCAAATACGACAGTTCAAAAAAAGGATTCTACATTGATCCGTATCGCCGCAAGTACGATCTGAATGATATTCGACTATTGGCAGAATGTGTTTACTCCGCAAAATTCATCGCTGAAAGTCAAGCCCAGCGGCTTGTCAACGTTGTGAGCAGCTTTGTCAGCGATCATGAGGCAGAAAAAATCCAGCATGATGCTTTCCTGACTGATCGTGTAAAAACCAACAATAAAAATGTCCTGAATTACATTTCTACTTTGAACGATGCCATGAGCAAAAGCATCGGCGGGGTCAAGCATGTTCCAGAAAAGGTGACTTTCAAATATCTGAAGTATTCGATCCATGATCTGAGCAATCAGGTTGAAAGGCGGCAGGGCGAAACCTACAAAGTCAGCCCTTACAGACTGCTGATCAATGATGGAAATTACTATCTTCTTGCTTTTGATGACAAGAGCCAGAAAATGCGGACTTATCGCGTTGACCGCATGAAAAACGTCAGTCCAACCAAAGAGCCGCGTGACGGCGAAGAAGTATTTCGTTCAATCGACATTCGAACATACGCACAACGAACCTTTTCGATGTATGAAGGAAAACAGGAGCATGTAACGTTGCAGTTTATCATGCCCCTGTTGGATACCGTGATTGATCGGTTTGGCACCAGTCGAGATGTTCAGTATTTTCAGAAAGGTGATCAGTATTTTACAGTGACCACAGATGTCAAAATCAGTGATCAGTTCTTTGGCTGGATCTTGGGCTTCGGGCGGAGGGCAGCGATTCTTTCTCCGAATCACGTTGTAGAGCAATTCACAGCGTACATCGAGAAGATCAGTGAAATGTATAAAGAATACGCAGACGGTTGATCCGCCTGCGATTCTTCATTACAGACTGTTCAGATTGTGGCGGAGGATGTCTATCCCACTCTTTGAAATCGCGATGTAGTATCGCTGCGTGACATGAATGTTGCCATGCCCCATCTGATTGCACAGCAAATGAGTTGGTGTATTCATTTCCGCCATCATGGTTCCGAAAGTGTGGCGGAGGAAATGATACTTGAAGTTGATCCCCAGTTTTGATTTGATCTCTCTTGATGGATACTTGAACGAATTGACCGTCTGAATCGTACCGTTCGGCAGGCAGTTTACAAGTTCTGTGGAATAAATCTTCTTTCCATCAACATCATCGATCAGGCGGCGCTTCTGCACACGGACTGCCTTGTAGGTTTTCTCGTCTTCGTCCCGCTGTTTTTTCTTCTGCCGAAGATGCTCTTTCAGCACATCGCACAGGATGATCGTTCTCTTGGAATTGATTGTCTTCGGGCCAACCAGTTTGATCAGGCTGTCCTGATACTGCATCTGCCGATCAATGGTGATTGTCCCTTCGTCCAAATCCACGTGATCCCATTTCAGGCCAAAGGCTTCGTTGATCCGAAGCCCGCAGTAACGGCCCAGCAGGTAAGCCGTTTCAGCATTCGTTCCCTTGAAATACTCGTCCAGCCGTTCCAATTCTTCTTTGCTGAAAGCAACAATGTCCGTGTCGTCTTCAGTTTTCAGTTTCGGCATGTGGATTTTTGTGTTTTTGTTGACGCACAGCTTGTTGTAGGTGTCCACATCCAGATAATTACGGGAATACGCCTGCCCGAAGATCAGGTAAAACATTTTCAGGAACGATTCCACGTAGCGAAATGCCAAATTGTCCACGTAGTACAGTTCTGAAAGATAGTCCACAACCTCCGCGCAACTGATCTCATCAACGTAGCGATCTCCGAACCGATCCCGCAGGTGGTTTTCCCAGATGCTGTCCTGTTTGCGAATTGTCATGTAAGCACGATCTTTGCGGCCCTCCGCGCAAAACTCATCAAACACTTCCTTGACCTTGCGGCGAACAATCTTTGGTCTCTCAGTCTTTTCGATCCGCAGATTCACAATCGCCGCTGCTCTTGCCGCAGCCGCTTCTTTCTTTGTTCGGAACTTATTTCCATGTTCATCAAAACTGCATTTGCGCTCAATCCTCTTGCCATCAATCTTGACAACAAAACGATAACCCCAGTACCCATTATCCTTTTGAAAAACACTCCCAGTGTTCTTTGTAGCCATGGTTTCACCTTCTACTGTTGGGCTAAAAGGTGGGTCAACATGTTTGGAAAATGTATTTGAGATGCCCAACAGTTGTGTTGAAGATGATAAAAAGATGTATCAAAGTTGATTCCCTTTTGCATCCTTCCAGATTCATTGACAATCAGAGTATTTCACTGTAAAATGTCAATGAAATCAATCGTTCTGGCATACTGACTACCACTGAAAGGCGGTAATTCCAATGCAGAATTATTTTGTTACCTTCACCAGCCGCAGGGCGGAGCCCTGCGATGAAATGGCCCGCGACGAAGCCCGGCACGGCAAAGCCTTCAAAGGCCTGCTGGATCGGTACTTCGGGAAGTAATCATCAACAGAGAGGGCGGAATTCCGCCCTTTTTGGTCTGTGCAGACATGATAGGAGGCAGCTCATGAAAGGAGCCGGGCGGAAAAAGTGTGCGGATCTTCCGCTCTCTGAGCTGGATCAGGTAATCACCTGTCCCCATTCAAAGCGCTGTCTGCTGAAGGCAGGGATAAATACGCTTGCGCAGCTGCGTGCCCTGTCAAGAGAAGACCTCCTGCTCATCCGGGGAATCGGTCCGGTGATTGCGGACGGCATTCTCGATGCACAGGCACAGTATACATCGCAGCCAGTCGGCGGGGAATCCTGATGTCACAGCCTGTCAGGGTAAATCCTTCAAGGGCCTGCTGGAGCGGTATTTCGAAAAGTAATAATTTCAAGGGATTCAGGGGGATTCTCTCGCAATGAGGGAATCCTTTTTTGATGTTCTTTCGGCACGCACAGTTGTGCTGTTGTTGCGTCACTTTTGCGCATCCATTGCTGTTCGCAACAATTGTTCTGTTTCTGCAAATGTATTCAAAAAAATCACCTCCTGCATCTTTGCACAGATCCCATGCAAAAAGATATTTCAATGATATCCATTTATCTGCATACATAAAAATGATATAGTACTGTTATGCATGTCAGAATAATGCAGAACGGAGACAGATGCGGAACGCCGGTATACAAGGCTTGATAAGGCAACCCGGGAGATAATCTTCCCAACGGCAAGTTTCCAACTTATTATTTTCGGACGATGAGGTATCAGTGTGAAATAGCATTTAAAGAATATTGAATTCAGAAAAGCGACGCCGGAGGATATTGACCTGCTGGTTAGGACGCGGATTGAAGTATTGCGTGCAGCCAACGGACTGACAGACACCACGGACATGAGTGAAGTTGAAAAGCAGTCCCATGAGTATTATGAGAAAGCGCTTGCTGATGAAACACATACTGCTTACCTGGTTTCTGACCATGGCCAGTTTGTTGGCGCAGGCGGCATCAGCTATTACCGGGTCATGCCGACATATCACAATCCGACCGGTAAAAAAGGGTATATTATGAACATGTATACCCGGCCTGAATACAGAAGGAAGGGGATCGCTTTTCATACCCTGGATCTGCTGATCCGGGATGCCCGGAAAAAAGGAATCATCTCTGTTTCCCTGGAAGCGACGGAGGCAGGTCGCCGCCTTGGCTTCGTGATGCACCAGATCGTGGCCAAGGGCCGGGATCGCCTTTGCCTCGCGGCTCAGTTCCTCACCGCAAACGGTGCAGTATACGACTTCGTCGTAGCTGCCAGCAGCCGTGCAGGTCGCATCCACTACATTCTCGCGTACTGCCT